>NZ_NGLE02000001.1:3160000-3408316 GCF_002140715.2 Enterococcus sp. 4G2_DIV0659
AAGAACATGACGAAGCAATCGTTACATCTGATATGACTGCTGATGATTATGAGAATGTAGAATTTGAAGAACAAGTTGCAGAAAACGAAGAACAAGTCTAAGGATTTGGAGGGAATAAAATGAAAAAAAGAAAAATCCCGCTACGTAAATCTGTTGTTTCAGGCGAAATGAAACCGAAAAAAGAATTAGTTCGAATCACGCGTTCTAAAGAAGGCGAAGTTGCGATTGACCCGACTGGAAAGATGGCTGGTCGTGGAGCCTACGTTGCGCTTGAACCAAAAGAAGTCCAAGAAGCGTGGGATAAACATATCTTAGATCGAGTACTAGAAACAAAATTGACAGATAGTTTTTATCAAGAATTGTTAGAGTATGTTGAACACCAAAAAGCCCGTAAAGAGTTGTTTGGCAATGGATAAAGAAAAAATATTAAATTTATTAGGTTTGGCTATGAGAGCTGGGAAATTAGTCACTGGAGAAGAATTAACAATCGGTGATATTCGTAGCAACAAAGCAAAATTTGTTTTTGTTGCATCTGATGCCAGTGACAACACAAGAAAAAAAATTAAGGACAAATGTTCTTATTACAACGTTCCTTGCAATGAATTGTTTGCTCACTCTGAGTTGAGTCAAGCGATAGGCAGAACACGCATGGTGATCGGTATTAATGATCAAGGCTTTGCAACCAAGTTCAAGGAACTAATCAAAGGTTAGGAAGGTGATTGCATGGGGAAAAAAAGAGTTTATGAATTAGCAAAAGAAATCAATCAATCAAGTAAAGATGTTGTGGAGAAAGCACATGCTTTAGGGATGGATGTTAAAAATCACATGGGCGCGCTCTCTTCTGATGATGAATCAAAACTTCGTCAAGCATTCGGAGGAAATAAGCCTGCACAAGGACAACAAAAACCTGTAGCTAAAGTACATGGTGGACAACCACAAACAAAACCAGCAAATCCAAAACCAGCTAACCAAAATGGAAATAGACCAAACCAACAACAAAACGGACAACAAAACCGTCCACAACAAAATAACCAGAACCGTCCAGCACAATCAGGACAACAAAATAACCAAAATCGTAACAACCAAAATCGAAACATGCAAGGAAGCAGCCAAAATATGACTCAAAACCGAACACAACAAAACAACCAAAATCGTCCAGCACAATCAGGACAAGCAAATAACCAAAACCGTAACAATCAAAATAACAACAACCAAAATCGTAATACACAAAATACGACGCAAAACCGTCCACAACAAGGACAAAGCAATAACAACCAAGGCAATCAAAACCGGACTAATAGTAATACTGGAAACCGCAACAGTAGTTTTGGCGGAGGCGGAGGTCAAAATCGTAACCGTAATGGTGGCTATAACAACCAAAACCGCAACAGATTCAACAAAAAAGGGAAAAAAGGCAAGTACCAAGAATCAACCAAACCAGCAGTACCAGCGCGTAAGTTCCGTGAATTGCCAGATGTATTAGAATATACAGAAGGCATGAACGTAGCAGATATCGCGAAGAAGATTCACCGTGAACCAGCTGAAATTATCAAAAAACTCTTTATGATGGGCGTAATGGTCAACCAAAACCAATCGCTAGATAAAGAAACGATTGAACTGTTGGCTGTTGATTATGGTATGGAACCGCAAGAAAAAGTTCAAGTAGATGTTGCTGATATCGATAAATTCTTTGAACCGGAAGCTTTAGTTGAAGAAAATCTTGTGACACGTCCACCAGTTGTAACGATTATGGGTCACGTTGACCATGGTAAAACAACGTTACTTGATACTTTACGTAATTCACGAGTAACTTCAGGTGAAGCAGGCGGTATTACACAACATATCGGTGCATACCAAATCGATATTGATGGTAAACCAATCACTTTCTTGGACACACCAGGACATGCGGCTTTCACAAGTATGCGTGCACGCGGAGCAGGTATTACTGATATTACAATCTTAGTCGTTGCTGCAGATGATGGTGTAATGCCGCAAACAATCGAAGCAATCAATCATGCGAAAGCGGCTGAAGTGCCAATTATCGTAGCGGTTAATAAAGTAGATAAACCAGGTGCTAATCCAGATCACGTAAAACAAGAATTAAGTGAACACGGATTGATTCCAGAAGAGTGGGGCGGAGATACGATTTTCGTCAATATCTCAGCTAAATTCAACCAAAACATCGACGAATTATTAGAAAATATTCTTTTAATTGCAGAAGTAGAAGACTTGAAGGCAGATCCAACACAACGTGCTATCGGTACTGTAATTGAGGCACGTCTTGATAAAGGAAAAGGACCAGTTGCAACATTACTTGTTCAACAAGGTTCATTGAAAGTTGGAGATCCAATCGTTGTCGGAAACACATTTGGTCGAGTTCGTGTGATGACGAATGATATTGGTCGCCGTGACAAAGCTGTAGGACCTGCTACTCCAGTTGAAATTACTGGATTGAATGATGTACCTCAAGCAGGAGATCGTTTTGTGGTCTTTGAAGATGAGAAAACCGCTCGTCAAGCTGGTGAAGAACGTGGTAAACGTGCTGTACTTGAACAACGTTCAGCTAGCAGCCGTGTGACGTTAGACAATCTATTTGAAAGTCTTAAAGAAGGCGAATTAAAAGATGTTAATGTTATTATTAAAGCAGATGTACAAGGGACAGCAGAAGCATTAGCTGCAAGTTTGCAAAAAATCGATGTTGAAGGCGTTCGTGTGAAAATCGTTCACTCTGCTGTAGGTGCGATCAACGAAAGTGATGTTACTCTTGCTGCGGCAAGTAATGCAATCATTATCGGATTTAATGTGCGTCCAACACCGCAAGCAAAACAACAAGCGGAACAAGAAGAAGTAGATATTCGTTTACACCGGATTATCTATAAAGCAATCGAAGAAATCGAAACAGCGATGAAAGGAATGCTTGATCCTGAATTCGAAGAAAAAATCACAGGTCAAATGACGGTTCGTGAATTGTATAAAGTTTCGAAAGTCGGAACGATTGCTGGATGTTATGTTACTGAAGGATCTATCCGCCGTGATAGTGGTGTTCGTGTAATCCGTGACGGAATTGTTATTTTTGAAGGCAAATTATCTAGTTTGAAACGCTTCAAAGACGACGCTAAAGAAGTTAAACTTGGCTTTGAATGTGGTGCCATGGTTGAAAACTTCAATGACCTTAAAGTTGATGATGTCATCGAAGGTTTTGTGATGGAAGAAATCAAAAATTAATAATATAAAAGTAAGAAAGAAGGGGAAACAGTATGGCAAATTATCGTGACCGCCGAGTGGGTCAAGAAATCATGCGGGAAATCAATGATATCTTGAGAAAACGTGTTAGAGACCCGCGTGTGCAAGAGATTACGATTACCGATGTTCGGGTGACTGGTGATCTACAACAAGCGACGATTTATTACAGTTTGTTATCTGATTTAGCTTCTGATCAACAAAAAGCGCAACAAGGATTAGATAAAGCAAAAGGATTGATCCGTAAAGAATTAGGTCAGCGTTTAACATTATATAAAACGCCAGAATTGATTTTTGAAAAAGATGAATCTGTTCAATATGGGAATCATATTGATGACTTGATTCGTAAGTTGAATCAAGGAGAATAGAAATAATGGAGCTTGGAACAGAAGTGTTTAACTCCGAGAAATAAGAAGGGATTCACGAAAATTAATCTTCAAATTTTTGTGAATTTCAGCTTATTTCCGAAGAATTTGCTTTTTCTCCCACCGTTTATTCGAATTCCTTAAGTTTGGGATGTGACTCGTAGAGTTATGTTCCAGACTTTTTTTATTTGGAGTTTCCAATTTGTTACTCATTTTAATAGTGATTATTTACACTTGTAATATAGTTGATTTTTGTAACTGTATTGAAAGAAAATGTAATGTTTTTTTCGATTAAATAAAAAAAATTTATGATATGATATATTACAAATCTAATTAAAGTCGCTAATAAAGAAATTGGAGGTTTCATGGTGAAGAAAAAAAGATGGTCATTAGTAGCAGTGTGCATGATTACAGTTGCAGGTACGATGATGCCGATAAGTTCGTTAGCTGAGACAGTTGATAAAAAAATAAAACAACAAGATCAAGAAATTTCAGCGTTAAAAGAGAAACAAAATGGGATAACTTCACAAATCACTGAGCTAGAAGAAGAGATAGCTTCGATTTTTGATGAAGGAATCGCTTTAAATAAACAAAAAACAAATTTAGCACAAGAATCTGAGCAACTCAAAAAAGATATTGTTGCTTTGGACGTGCGAATCAATAAACGAACTGAAGCGATACGTAAACAAGGCAGAAATGTTCAAGTAAATGGACAAGGCACTCAAATTCTTGATATTCTTTTAAATTCAAAATCAATTTCTGACGCGGTCGGAAGAGCTCAAGCAATATCTTCCATTTTGACAGCTAATAATGAATTGGTTGAGCAACAAAAACAAGATAAATTGCTTATAGAAGATAAAAAAACGACGATTGAAAACAATCTAACCTCTATAGAAGAGGCAAGTACTAAACTTGAAAAAAAGAAAGAAAATTTAATTGCGAAACAGGCAGACTTGAATGTACTAAAAGCAAAGGCTGAGTCGGAAACATCTGGTGCTGAAAATGCAAAAAATTCACTATTGAAGCAACAACAAGAAGCATTAAAAGCTCAGGTTGCAACGGAAGCGAAAAATAAAGAAGAGAAAAAAGTTGCTGCTTCTAGCGATTCATCTAAAGCAACAGAGAAACAATCTGTTCAAAAAGAAGAGTCTAGTGAGACAACCACGGCGCCTTCTACTTCTAACAATACTGAAGAGCCAAGTTCAAGTAAGCCAGAAGAAAATATTACTGATAATAATACAAATAACCCAGGAACGACCAAACCGTCAGAAACGCCTGATGTTCCAGTGACACCGCCAGCTACCTCTGGTGATGCAACATTCCAAGCGTTAAATGCTTTACGAGCAGCCCATGGGTTGAGTCCTGTAAGTTGGGATGCTGGTCTTGCAGCTTCTGCTACAAGTAGAGCGTCACTTATGCAAGATTTCCAAATACCATCAGATCATTGGAACAGAGGGGACGAAGTGATTGCGTTCATGTTTGCTCCAGGAAATTCTGTGATCATGGCTTGGTATAACGAAACAAATATGGTATCTCCATCAGGAACAGGACATCGTGATTGGGAATTAAATCCTGGTATGACACGTGTCGGATTCGGTTACGTGGGTGACGTGATTGTAGGACATTCTGCATAATAACAGAGGCCATTCCTAATCCATTTTGCTCATTTATAATGTTACTAAATAGTTGAATAAACGATTTTAAGAAGTCAGATTCTTTAGTAGCTTCTTTTAAAAGCCCCCGTAATGTCTTCATGCATTGCGGGTTTTTTTAGGATGTTGGATCATAAAGTACTAATAAGTGAACAAAAATGAGCGAAAGGAAATCTTTTTGTTTTTTTATACGCTCTTGAAGATGGTTATAAATAAAGTGCTAACTGTAATGTATGCTCGTTTTAATATGGAATATTAAAATTATTTTTTATTTTAAATAGTAAATTGCCCTTTTTTTTCTTCATTATGAACTTTTTTGATATATTTACTCAAAAATAATTTGATAAAATAAATTTACAAAGAGTTCGGTATTTTCGTTTCTTTGAAAAAAACATAGAAATTAATTTGGAGGGGATTTTTTATGAAAAAGCGAATTCTACCATCAGTGTTAACTGTAGTATTTTCTTTTAGTATACTTACTAGCGTCAATCAAGAGGTTTTTGCGAATGAGCAACGTGTTAATCAGGATAAAGCAGAGTTTAATTTTTATGCAGTTGGATTAAAAGCGCATGATTTAGAAATTGATCAGGATGAAAAATTTGATCCATTTGACAAAAGAATAGGTTTAGAGGCGACTGACAAAATGGCTGGAGATTTAACGAATAAAATTGAGGTTATCCATAATGATGTGAATAGTTCAGTACCTGGTAATTATAAAGTGACCTATCGAGTGAAAAATAGTCGAAATGAAGTGGCAGAAAAGACAATTAAAGTAAGTGTGAGAATTAATAATACATGGCCAAATGGTCAAGCATCTGGTTGGAAAATGTTTTCTGGTCATGATGTTCAACTTCAACATAATCCTAAAGAGGCCTTAATTGGTGATTATACATTCTATTCTGATAGTCATTCAAGTATATATAAACACTTTACTGAGAATGATGGGTTAAAAAAAGGAACAGAATATCGTGTGACGATCTATGTTAAACCCGTAAATGGTAAACCAGAAAGCAATCGAGTTAAAGTTTCTTTAAAAGAGGATCCAGCAGGCAAGGATAGCCGAGAGTTGCTTAATACATTTGCATCTAAAGAGCAATTGGCAGAAAAAGGATATTATAGAGTGACAAAAACCTTTAAAGTAGGAGAAAATGAAACAAATCCCTTGATTGTTGTTGAGAATTTTAGCGCTGGTTATATTGGTTCTATTAATATTTCTAAAACGGTTGAGCCGCCAAAACAAGCTGCTCCTATAACGATAAAGTATGTTGAGCATGAATGGTGGAATTTTCCAAATGGTACTGAATTAGCTACATCTGACACAATAACTGGAAATATTGGTGAGACCTATGAAACAAAACCTAAATTTATTCAAGGATACCGAGTAGATAAAAAGACACAAAACACATCTGGCGTGTTTACTACTGAACCCCAAACGGTCACTTATGCTTATACTAGAGTCGCTTATGATGTAAGAAATTTTGCAGAGAAAGAAGCAGATAGAATGTCTAATCAATTGATCGGAAAAGACATTGAAAAAGCACTAGCAAAACAACAAAAAAAATTAGGCTACTTAATTGGAGATGAATTGAAGCTAGAGGGTGTATCTACAAAATGGACGAGAACGATTCCAGAGAGTTCTAGCGTTCAAATAAATGATGAGACCAGAGTTTATGGAAGTACTGAATTTGCATATTTCAAAGCAAACCTTTCTAATTCATTTAATGAAATTACCATAAAAAAGACTTATAATGAAGATAGTTCTGATAGATTGGCTTTCGCAATAAGTACTTCTTATAAATACTTTGTCGAACAATGGGATGCTCAAAAAGAGCAATGGATCAAGAGTAGTAGCGCCTTTACAGGTCCCTCTTTCGGTAACGGTATCCTAGATTTTTCTGGTTATTATGAGATTGCTCCAAACTTAGATTTACAGATAATTAAAAATGAAATGGATATCCAAAAAGATTCTTCATTTAATATTAAACCAGAAGTATTTTATAAAGAATTATCCAGTGCTGGAGGAACCAGGTCGAAATTTGTTAACATACCAGACCTTTCCAAGCTTGGCCAACAAACAGTTCAAATCCGTGTCTGGGATCAGTATGTAACACAGTATGGATGGGATAGAGTAGATGGTATAGAGGATTCGGACTGGGAAAGTGGAGCGAGACCTCTAAATTCTAAACATTATAAAACATTTGATGTGACATTCAATGTTGTTGAAAAAAAATAAATAAAGTAATATAGAAATAATTAGGGAATTTATTATAGATGGAATACATTTGCTGTCTACTATTATTTTCCCTAGTTTTTTTATTCACTAGAATATCAAAAGTTTTTTTAGATTGCTTCATTTCGTTTATTTTTATTTAGAGAAGTGGCTAGTTTTTTAACTGAATTTTTCTACCCTTCTATGCTATAATAAATAAGTTAGTAACCTAAATGGAGGAAAATAATGGACGGTATTTTACCCTTATGGAAAGAAGCTGGCATGACAAGTCATGACTGTGTCTTTAAACTTAGGAAAATTTTACATACAAAAAAAATTGGTCACGGCGGTACACTTGATCCCGATGTGTCAGGTGTTTTGCCTATTTGTGTCGGTAAAGGAACGAAAGTAATTGAATACATGGTTGATTCTGGAAAGACTTATGAAGGAGAAATTACGCTTGGTTTTTCCACAACAACAGAAGATGCTAGTGGAGAAATAGTGGAGAATGTGACTCTTTCAAAAGCATTCTCGAATGAAGAAATTGATGCTGCAATGGAGAAAATGACAGGCATGATTACCCAAATTCCACCAATGTTTTCAGCGGTCAAAGTCAATGGAAAACGCCTCTATGAATATGCTAGGAATGGAGAAGAAGTCGAACGACCTGTAAGAAAAGCGATGATTTATTCATTTCAGCGGACGAGTGATCCTGTATTTAATACAGAAAGAGGAACCCAAAGCTGGCGTTTTAAAGTAGAATGTGGCAAAGGAACCTACGTAAGAACTTTGTCGGTAGACACGGGTGTAGCTTTAGGTGTTCCTGCCCACATGTCTGATTTAACGCGTACAGCAAGCGGAGGGTTAACTGCTGAACAATGTTTGACGCTAGAGCAAGTCGCAGAAAGAATGGCGAAAAACAACATTGATGAAACGTTATTACCAATCGAAACAGCCATTGGACAATTTCCACGCATTGATTTATCAGTTGAGCTTTACCAAAAAGTAAAAAATGGCATGCGCTTAAGCCGTGTTGAATTGGGACTAAAAGAGATGCCCAAAGACTTAATCGCCTTATTTTATCAAGATCAAGTTGTTAGTTTATATATGGCGCACCCAACAAAAACCAATATGTTAAAACCAAGCAAAGTACTAAGAAATAATTAATAGAAAGAAGTTTTAATATGCAAGTTATTCCAATACGTCACCCCTATAGTGCAGAGCAAATTCCAACTGATGAAGTTGTTATGGTACTAGGATTTTTTGATGGTGTGCACAAAGGTCATCAAAAAGTAATTGAAACTGGCAAAAAAATTGCTGAAAAAAAAGGTGTGAAATTGGCTGTAATGACCTTTAATCAGCACCCTTCAATTGTTTTTCAAAAAGTATTGCCAGAGCATATGAAATACTTAAACAGCTTAGAGCAAAAAGAACAGCTAATGGAAAAACAAGGAGTAGATATTTTATATGTAATTGAATTTACTTCTGCTTTTGCCCATCTAGCTCCGCAAGAATTTGTTGACCAATATATTGTTGGATTGAATGCAGTAGCTGCTGTTTCAGGATTTGATTATACCTATGGACCGAAGGAAGTAGCAGATGTTGCTCATTTGCCTGGATATGCAAATAATCGATTTGAAGTTATTACGGTGAATAAGGAAGAATTAGACGGTGAAAAAATTAGTTCAACCCGGATCCGAGAATTGATGGAACATGGGCGAATGGGAGAAGTTACTGAACTGTTAGGTTACGTGTATGAAACTGAGGGTACTGTGGTTCATGGTGATGCTAGAGGACGATTATTGGGGTTTCCGACAGCTAATATCAAGGTGAAAAGCACTGTGCGTTTACCTAGAATCGGAGTGTATGCGGTAAAAATTCAGGTTGGTAATACTTGGTATGTTGGTATGGGGTCAATAGGCCATAATGATACTTTTGGTGATGGTCGTGAATTGACAGTGGAAGTTTACATTTTGAATTTCCATCAAGATATCTATGGTGAACAAGTGACGGTTCGTTGGAATCATTATTTACGTGACCAAGTCAAATTTGATGGAGCGGATAATTTGATTATTCAATTGAAACAAGATGAAGTTGACACAGCGGCCTATTTTTGGGAAAGTGAGGATTAATATGACCTCAGCATATATCCATATCCCGTTTTGTGAACATATTTGTTTCTACTGCGATTTTAACAAAGTCTTTTTAGAAGGACAACCAGTTGATGAGTATATTCAAAGTCTACTGACAG
The DNA here is from genome assembly GCF_002140715.2 of Enterococcus sp. 4G2_DIV0659. NCBI lineage: Bacteria > Bacillati > Bacillota > Bacilli > Lactobacillales > Enterococcaceae > Enterococcus > Candidatus Enterococcus mansonii. The sequence continues at coordinate 3,169,718 of NZ_NGLE02000001.1, forward strand.
AAATTCGTTTAACCAAAGAGCAATATCCAAGCGATACTATCGAAACCATTTACATTGGTGGTGGGACACCAACCTCATTATCTGCCAAACAATTAGCTGTATTACTGGAAGGTGTGCAAGAGTTGTTGCCTTTTGATAATAAAAACGAGTTTACAATAGAGGCAAATCCAGGAGATTTAACGCAGGAAAAGTTGCATGTGATGAAAGCGTACGGTGTTAACCGTCTATCAATGGGGGTACAGACATTTGATAATCAATTGTTGAAAAAGATCGGACGCAAACACACCGCAGAAGATGTTTATGAAACAATGAAACTTTTAGAAAAAGAAGATTTCTTAAATGTTAGTATTGATTTGATTTATGCATTACCAGGACAGACATTAGAAGGCTTTCGTGATACATTAAATCGAGCGATTGAACTGAATTTACCGCATTACTCTCTCTATTCTTTAATTTTAGAAAATAAAACAATGTTTATGAATTGGGTTCGTCAAGGACGTTTACAGTTGCCAGATCAAGATATTGAAGCGCAGATGTTCGAAGAAACAATCGTAGCCATGGAAAAAGCTGGTCGATATCAATATGAAGTGAGTAATTTCGCATTAAAAGGCCAGGAAAGCAAACATAATTTGGTTTATTGGAATAATGAACATTATTATGGGTTTGGAGCAGGAGCTAGCGGTTATTTAGGACATACCCGCTACAAAAATCATGGACCAATTCAGCATTATCTGAAGCCGTTACGAGAGAATAAATTGCCAACAGTCGAAACAGAAATTCTTACGTTGAACAATCAAATGGAAGAAGAATTATTTTTAGGATTGCGTAAAAAAGATGGTGTGTCGAAACAACGATTTAAAGACAAATTTGGTCTATCTATAAATCAAGTTTACGAAAAAATAATTCCTGAATTGGTTCAAAAAGAGCTATTAGTCGAAACAGCCGATTACCTCCAACTTAGCGAACAAGGTTTATTTGTTGGGAATGATGTATTTGAAGCCTTTTTGATAGATAAGGAATAAATAGTTGAATTTTAATAGAAGTCGGGACAGAAAGGATTTAACCTCTAAGGACAAAAGGGGCACGTCTAATCCCGTTGTCGATTTGTATTTAGGGTATGAAACAAAAGTGGTTTTTACTTTTGTTTCATACCTTTTTTATGTTTTAGCACTCTGTATCAAAGAGTGCTAAAAAAGTATGTTTTTCTCTTGACAATTCTAAAAGAACTTGCTATATTAATAATTGTATTAGCACTTGAATAACATGAGTGCTAATGAAGGGTGGTAACTATGATAACTGAAAGACAAAAGAATATTTTGCGGCTTATCATCCAAGAATACACGAATACAGGGATGCCTGTAGGGTCAAAGAAATTGATGGATGAAGGAATCCAATCAAGTTCTGCTACAATTCGTAATGACATGAAATCCTTGGAAGAGCACGGACTTTTACTAAAGACACATTCGTCTTCTGGTAGAATTCCTTCTATGGATGGTTATCGTTATTATGTGGATCATTTATTAAGTCCAGCTGAAATTGAGCGTGATGAGTTGGAAACAATTCGTCATTCGTTAGGCAAAGAATTCCACGAAATCAATGATATCATTGAACAATCTGCTGAAATTCTTTCTGACTTAACAAGTTACACAGCTTTTTCTTTAGGTCCAGAAGTAAAGGAAAGAAGATTGACTGGTTTTAGAATCGTGCCACTAAATGAACGGCAAATCATAGCAATCATCGTTACTGACAAAGGCAATGTTGAAAGTCAGGTATTTGCGATACCAGCATCTATTTCAAGTCAAGATTTAGAGAAAATGACTCAAATCATTAATGATAAATTAGTTGGACAACCACTCTTGACGGTCTATCATCGATTGCGAACAGAGATCCCAATGATTTTGCATCGGTATTTTCAAACGCCTGATGGTATGATGAATTTATTTGATGCAATGTTAGGGCATGCATTTGAAGAAAAAGTATTCGTCAGTGGTCGGATGAACCTTTTAAATTTCAGCGCACAAAAGGACATTGAGCAACTAAAATCTGTTTATTCTTTTATGCAAAACACGGATGCGATTACGCATCTACTAACGACAGATGAAAGAACAGATACACAAATAGCCATTCGGATCGGTTCAGAAATAGGAAATGATTTACTTGATAACATGAGTATGATTACAGCGACATATGAAGTCGCAGGTCATGGTAAGGGGACAATTGCTTTATTAGGTCCTACAAGTATGCCTTATTCCAAAATGTTTGGTCTAGTGGATGTTTTTCGCCATGAATTAGCTTCAAAACTTGGTGCTTATTATCGCTATCTTGATGAGTAAGTAAAAAGTTGAAAGATAGAATTCTAATAATTCTACGGAAATGAGAAGGGAAGTTGCATAGTGAGTAAAAAAGAGGAAACAAACGAAGAGTTACAAGAAGAACAAGTTGAATCAGTTGATGAATCAACGGCTTCTGAAACAGAAGTTGAATTAACAGAACTTGAGAAAACCCAAGCTGAACTATCAGAAATGGAAGACAAATTTCTAAGAGCACGTGCTGAAATTGCTAATATGAGCAATCGTTTTAAAAATGAACGTGAACTTCTAGTTCGTTATCGTTCGCAAGATTTGGGTAAAAAGTTATTACCTTCAATTGATAACTTAGAGCGTGCAATGGCAATTGAAGTAGATGATGAACAAGGTGCAAGCTTGAAAAAAGGAATCTCAATGGTTCTTGAAAGTGTACAAGCTGCATTGAAAGAAGAAGGCATCGAAGAAATTCCGACAATGGGTGAAACATTCGACCCTAATTTACATCAAGCAGTTCAAACGATTCCAGCAAGTGAAGAAACACCTGCGGATACAATCGTTGAAGTGCTACAAAAAGGATATAAACTACACGATCGCGTTTTACGAGCAAGCATGGTTATCGTTGCCCAATAAGTAGCATGAAATAATGCTTGTATGATATAAATTAAATTTAAAAAATCAAAATGAAGACAGGAGATCATTAATTATGAGTAAAATTATTGGTATTGACTTAGGAACAACAAACTCAGCAGTTGCAGTATTAGAAGGCGGAGAAGCAAAAATCATTGCAAATCCAGAAGGTAACCGTACAACACCTTCAGTTGTGTCATTCAAAAATGGAGAAATCCAAGTTGGAGAAGTGGCAAAACGTCAAGCAGTGACAAATCCACATACAATTGCATCAATTAAACGTCATATGGGCGAAGCGGGATACAAAGTAGAAGCAGATGGAAAATCTTACACACCACAAGAAATTTCTGCAATGATCTTACAATATCTAAAAGGTTTCGCAGAAGAATATCTAGGTGAAAAAGTAGACAAAGCTGTTATCACAGTTCCAGCATACTTCAACGATGCCCAACGTCAAGCAACAAAAGACGCTGGTAAAATCGCTGGTTTAGAAGTAGAACGTATTGTTAACGAGCCAACAGCTGCAGCATTAGCTTATGGTTTAGATAAAACAGATAAAGACGAAAAAGTATTAGTATTTGACCTTGGTGGTGGTACATTTGACGTATCTATCCTTGAATTAGGTGATGGCGTATTTGACGTATTATCAACTGCTGGGGATAATGACCTTGGTGGGGATGACTTTGATAACAAAATCATCGACTACATGGTTGCTGAATTCAAAAAAGAAAACGGCGTAGATTTATCACAAGATAAAATGGCTGTTCAACGTTTGAAAGATGCGGCTGAAAAAGCGAAAAAAGATTTATCAGGTGTTACTTCAACACAAATCAGCTTACCGTTTATCACAGCAGGAGACGCTGGTCCATTGCACTTAGAAATGAACTTAACTCGCGCGAAATTTGATGAATTAACAAGTGACTTAGTAGAACGTACAAAAACACCTGTACGTCAAGCTTTGAAAGATGCTGGTTTGAACCCATCTGAAATCGATGAAGTAATCTTAGTCGGTGGATCTACTCGTATTCCAGCCGTAGTTGAAGCTGTACGTAAAGAAACAAACAAAGAGCCAAATAAATCAGTAAACCCTGATGAAGTAGTAGCGATGGGTGCTGCAATCCAAGGTGGCGTTATCACAGGTGATGTAAAAGACGTTGTATTATTAGACGTAACACCATTATCATTAGGTATCGAAACAATGGGCGGCGTGTTTACTAAATTGATCGATCGTAATACAACGATCCCAACAAGTAAATCACAAGTCTTCTCAACTGCAGCAGACAATCAACCAGCCGTAGATATCCATGTATTACAAGGTGAACGCCCAATGTCAGCAGATAACAAAACATTAGGTCGTTTCCAATTAACAGATATTCCAGCTGCTCCTCGTGGTGTGCCACAAATTGAAGTAAGCTTTGATATCGATAAAAATGGTATCGTAAACGTACGTGCAAAAGATTTAGGTACACAAAAAGAACAAACAATTACAATCAAATCTTCTTCAGGTTTATCAGATGAAGAAATTGAACGTATGGTAAAAGATGCTGAATCTAATGCTGAAGCAGATAAAGCACGTAAAGAAGAAGTTGACTTACGTAACGATGTAGATGCGTTGTTATTCACTGTTGATAAAACATTGAAAGAATTAGAAGGCAAAGTGGACGCTGATGAAGTGAAAAAAGCAGAAGACGCTCGTGATGAGTTAAAAGCTGCTGTTGAAGCGAACGATATCGAACAAATGAAAGAAAAACGTGATGCATTAAACGAAATCGTTCAAAACTTAACAGTAAAACTTTATGAACAAGCAGCGCAACAACAAGCGCAAGAAAATCCTGAAGCTGCACAAGGTGGAGCAGATGATGTTGTAGATGCTGACTTTGAAGAAGTAGAAGGCGACGATAAATAATCGTTAACAAGCTGGCAAAGACCAAAGTCATCGCTTTGGTCTTTGCCTATCTTTATTTCTAAAGGGAGTAAAGGGCAAATGAAGGGAAGCTATTTTTCTTTTGCTCAATTTGTGGTATGATTACAACGGTGTTTTTATACAAGTAAGCTAGCGTCAATCCTTTTAGAATAAATGAATAAATAGTTGGAGGGGAACTAATGGCTACGAAAAGAGATTACTATGAAGTGCTTGGCCTTGCTAAAGGTGCTTCGGATGATGAAATAAAAAAAGCTTACCGTAAGCTTTCTAAACAATATCACCCAGATATTAATAAAGCAGCGGATGCTGAAGAAAAATTTAAAGAAGTTTCTGAAGCGTATGAAATTTTAAGCGATCCTCAAAAGAAAGCTGCTTATGATCAATATGGTCATGCAGGCACTGATCCAAATTATGGTGGTGGTGCTGGCGGTTTTGGTGGCTTTGGCGGCGGAGGCTTCTCAAGCAGTGGCTTTGGCGGGTTTGAAGATATTTTCGATTCTTTCTTTGGCGGCGGTTCTCGTAGTGTTGATCCGAGTGCTCCTAGACAAGGATCCGATTTACAATATACTGTGAATCTTAAGTTTGAAGAAGCAATTTTTGGTGTTGAAAAAGAAATCAAATATAATCGTGAAGATAATTGTAGTACGTGTGGAGGAAATGGTGCTAAACCAGGCACTCAACCTGAAACGTGTCACAAATGTCATGGTGCAGGTTCAATCAATGTTGAGCGTCAAACCCCGCTTGGTCGTGTCATGAGTCGTCAAACCTGTGATGTGTGTCGTGGAACAGGGAAAGAAATTAAAGATCCTTGTCCAACATGTCATGGAACAGGGCATGAGAAAAAAGCTCATAAAGTAAAAGTTAATGTTCCAGCAGGAGTAGAAGACGGCCAACAAATGCGTCTAGCTAATCAAGGGGAGGCCGGAATGAATGGTGGACCTTATGGTGATTTATATGTTGTGTTTAATGTAGAAGACAGCAATATCTTTGACCGTGATGGCTCTGAAATTTATTATGAGTTGCCATTGAGCTTTGTTCAAGCAGCACTTGGTGATGAAGTGAAAGTACCTACTGTTCACGGAGATGTTAAATTGAAGATTCCAGCAGGGACTCAAACTGAAACAAATTTCCGTTTAAGAGGAAAAGGAGCACCTCGTTTACGTGGTGGCGCAAATGGTGATCAACATGTAAAAGTGAAGATCATTACACCTAAAAACTTAAACGAAGAACAAAGAGAAGCATTACGAACATTTGCTAAAGCTGGCGGTCAAACGGTCAGTGAGCAACAAGAAGAAGGCTTCTTTGACAAGATGAAAGATGCTTTTGGTGGTAAGAAAAAGAAATAAATTAAACAAGTAAGTTCCTAAACCTGTGACTTTTCAGTACGGGTTTAGGAACTTTTTTGTTAGAAATCTTGGTAAAGTGTCAGTAAATGTTCAATTCGTTTTTTTAATTCTGCTCTAACATGAGGCGGCTCTAAGCATTCACATTGATTGCCAAAACCTAAAAGTAAGTTATAACCAAATTCATCTTCCATAAAGGGAAATTCTACAATTAATTTTTCTGGAGTGTCAGAAGGATAAAAAGTTAATTGCCCAAATTTATCAACTAATTGTTCTTTGACTCTGCGTGTTACTTTCAAGGTAGTGATTGTAAATGTATTTCCATAAAAAGGTTCTTTTCCTAGCGGTTTCGCTTGAAATTCTCTAGCTTGGAATGTTTCAGTCAATTGTTCTAAATGGGTAATTCTTGAAATTTTAAATGTACGAAAATCATCTTTTTCTATACAAAAGGCTTGTAAATACCAACTAATTTCTTTTAGAACAAGTCTGTAGGGCTCAACCATTCGTTTTGTTTTATTCCCTTTGTTATCTTCGTAATCAAAACGGAGCAAACGACCTTGTTCCATACCTGATTTAACAATTTCTAAGTAGGGTTGTAAGGTATGGTTACTAGTCCAAGGCGTTAAGTCAATAACAATTTGGTTGGTTTTAAACTCGATTTCATCACGGAATTGTTCTGGAACGAGGGTTTTTATTTTTTCAAATGTTTGGCCTATTTGAATTGGAGATACATTGCTAGACAAGCTTTCTAAGGCAATCAGCAGAGAGGTGATATCTGTTGAAGTGAAAAAATGCTTATCTATTTTATAAGTATCCATAATCTGGATGCCGCCATTTACCCCAGGTGATGAGGTTACAGGGATGCCTGCCTCACTAAGAGAAGTAATATCACGGTAAATCGTTCGAACAGATACTTCAAACATTTCAGCTAACTGAGAAGCACTGATTTGTTTCTTTTTTAATAGGATCATTGTAATCGCAAGTAGTCGCTCTGTTTTCATTTTGGCACCTTCTTTGGTTTTTGTCATAAGAGTGTACATTTTATTATAGCGAAAAAATGTATGCTTATGTAAATTTAGGCAAAACTTTTATTGTGAAGTAGTTTAAGAAGAATAGGACATTGGTGAACGATTGACTTTAACAGGTCCGATTTATATAATGTTACTGTTGTTCAAAAAGAAAAGTAGTATTTTTTATTACTAGCTGAGAAAGGAAGTCTGATATGAATCATTCTCTATTTAGGCAACCCCACCCGCTAGTTATTATTTGTTATTATCTAGTGATGCTATTAGTCGTGATGAGTACGACTAATCCCGTTATTATAAGTTCATGTTTTGTTGCAAGCTTAGTTGAGAGGTTCCTTTATTTAAATGGCAAGTCGAAAAAGTCTGTCCTGTATCCATTGGTCTTTTTAGCGATTATTACGATGACAAATCCTTTATTTGTTCATAGAGGCGCAACGATTTTATTCTTTCTTTTTAATAAGCCGATTACCATGGAAGCTTTTGTTTATGGTTTTTTTATGGGTTTAATGATCGTTACGGTTATCTATTTATTTCAAAATTTGCAAAAAGCTGTTAATTCGGAACAATTTTTTTATCTGTTTGGAGAACGATTTCCAAAATCCACATTGATATTGACGTTGGTTTTCCGATTTATACCGTCGATTCAATACTATTATCAAGAGTTAAATCAAGTGCAAAAAACACTACATCGTTCGCAAAGACAAGGGGTTAAAGAAAGAGCGAATTATGGATTGGATTTATTTGGAAACTTATTTTCTTGGTCGTTAGAAAGTGCAATGGATACTGCGGATTCAATGAAAGCACGTGGATATGGTGTTCAAGCTCGAAGCAGTCGATTGAATTATGTATTTAGAAAACGAGATAAGCTGTTTTTAGTTACAATCATTTGTGTGGGAAGTTTTTTTATCTTCAGAATGATGGCGGGGGACTATCAGTTTAATTATTATCCCTATCAAGATAATCTGTATATACTGATTCAAGAGCAAGGCGAAAATTATCTGTATCTTGTACTTTTTGCTTTTTTACCAGTGCTGTGGCGACTATGGGAGGTGATAATGTGGGCTATCTTGAAATTAAAAATTTGAGTTTTCAATATGCTGGAACGGATAAACCAGTTTTGAATAACGTATCTTTTTCTGTTGAACAAGGTGCATTTATTTTGCTTTGTGGTGCTTCCGGTAGTGGGAAATCGACCTTATTGAAATTGTTAAAGCCTCAATTGACACCTTCAGGTCAGCAAACAGGCGATATTTATCTGGAAAATGAAACAATTATGGCGCTACCAGAACCTTTTTCATCTAGTAATATTGGCTATGTCATGCAAAAGCCTGAAAATCAGATGGTGACTGAGAATGTTTGGCATGAATTAGCTTTTGGGTTAGAAAATTTAGGTGTATCTACTTCTGAAATTAAGAGCCGAATTGCTGAAATGGTTCATTTTCTCGGTATTCAAGAATTGCTTGATTATAAAACTAGTGAATTATCTGGGGGACAAAAGCAGTTGCTAAATTTAGCTTCTGTTTTGGTGATGAAACCAGAGATCTTGCTTTTAGATGAACCAACAACACAACTTGATCCTATTGCCTCACAAAAGTTTATCGATTTATTGGTAAGATTAAATCGAGAGATGGGAGTAACGATTTTGTTAGCTGAGCATCATTTGGAATCGGTCTTTGCATCTGCGGATAAAGTATTGATTTTAGAAAAAGGTGAGCTTCTTTTTGCGGGGAAACCTAAAATGATTTCTAAGCTAATAAATACAAATAGACAGGAGCTTAGCCGCTTTAGCGTCAGTTTGCCTAGTGCGGTGCAAATTTATTTAGGCAGTGGCATTATGGATGATTGCCCTCTTACGGTTGTTGAAGGTAAACGATTTTTGGCACGTCATTTTCCTATTGTTGCCGATTTTCGAGAAGAAAAAACAGCCTCAATCAGTAGACAGATAGGAATTGAGCTGAAAAACTGCTGGTTTCGTTATGAAAAGCAAGGGCCGGATATAGTAGCGGGTGTAGATTTTCAGGTATACGAAGGAGAAATTTTTACGCTCGTCGGTGGAAATGGAACTGGAAAAACAACCTTATTAAAAGTGATTGCCGGTATCAAAAAATGTTATCGTGGGAAAGTGTCTATCTTAAATCAACCAATCAAAAAAGCTCAAGATACTGTGGGGTATTTGCCACAAGAGCCTGAAATGTTGTTTATCAAAGATTCGATAATAGAAGAGTATACTGATCATTTAGAGCGTATAAACGTAAATAAAACAGAACAAACAAAGCGGATCAATGATATCACAAACTTACTTGACCTAAATGACGTGCTAACAAAGCATCCACTTGATTTAAGTGGTGGGGAAATTCAGCGGGCGGCACTTGGAAAAGTACTTTTAGCAGATGCAAAAGTCTTATTATTGGATGAGCCAACGAAAGGTATCGATAATTACGCTAAAAAGCAGTTGATTTATTTATTGAAGAAGCTATCCAAGCAAGGGAAAACGATCTTACTGGTAACACACGACTTAGATTTTGCTGCGGAGTTATCGGATCGCTGTGGTTTATTTTTCCAAAACAACGTATTGTCTGTGGCTGCACCCAAGCAATTTTTTAGTCAGCATGCCTTTTATACAACGGCTGCCAGTCGTATATCAAGAGTTAGTTTTCATGATTTAGTGACCACCGATCAGGTAATAACAGCATGCAATAGTAAAAAAGGAGCCATTCATGAATAAATCGGACATCAAACGAATAGTAGTTAGAACAATGCTACTCCTGTTGTTATTTACAATCGGTGTTCTTTTGTTTCAAGCGAGTGAGTATCAGATTGTATCGATGTTGTTAGTATTAGGTGCTTGTTTTCCTATGTATTATCGCTATGAAAAAAAGCAAATGAACATTAAAGAACTAGTTTTGATTGCTGTACTGACGTCGATTGCGGTGTTAGGTCGGTTTTTATTTTACATGATTCCAGCAATTACACCAATGACAGCGATTATTATCATTTCGGGGATTTGTTTAGGTTCAGAGGTTGGATTTTTAGTCGGTTCCTTGTCAGCAATCACTTCTAATATGTTATTTGGCCAAGGTCCGTGGACGCCCTTTCAAATGTTTTCTTGGGGCATCATCGGCTGTGTAGCTGGATTGCCGTGGTTGCAGCAATTATTTCAAAAAAGTTATTGGTTTTTAGCGTGTTATGGTATTATTGCTGGTTTTTTCTTTTCTTTTTTTATGGATCTCTGGACGGTATTTTCTATTGATCGTTTTTTTTCATGGCAAAGATATTTAGCATTATTATTGAGTGCGGTTCCGTATACCATTTCCTATTGTTTTTCAAATGCGTTCTTTTCTTGTGTACTGTTCCGATCAATTCAAACGAAGCTACAACGAATTTTGATCAAATATGATATAAAATAATTTAATTAAGGTGGAATGAACAATGAAAAAATTTTTTAAAACAGTCATGATTGTGACCGTGCTTTTTTTATTAGGTGCGTGCAGTAATCCAGTGGATAAAAAAGCTGAAACAAAATCGAGTGATGAGTTGCTAAATGTCACGATTATTCTGAAAGAAGACGATAAACAGTTTGATAAAAAAGAGTTGAAAGTAAATAAAAAAGAGTCTCTTCAAACGGTTCTGGAGAAAAATTATAAAATAGAGATGTCAAAAGATTTTATTAGTGGAATAGATGGTCATCTACAAGATGAGAAAGCTAGTAAATATTGGATGTATGATGTGAATGGAAAACAACCTGATGTAGGAGCTGTCGAGTATTTTCTAAAAAATGGTGACGTTGTTACTTGGACATTGAATAAACTATAAAATACACACATTTTAAACTAGTGAACAAACCCTGACAAACAGTTGTCAGGGTTTGTTTGTTAGAATGAATCTGTCAGTATGACAACCATAAATAAAGGAGTAGATAATAAATGAAAACAGCAGAAGCTTTTAACAAAATCATGAATGAACAAACAGAAATTGCTTTAGCAACTAGTGTTAAGGAGGTTCCAAATGTCCGAATCGTCAGCTTTTTCTATGATGAAACAAAAAAATGTTTATTTTTCGCCACATTTAAAATGAACGAAAAAATCACAGAATTTGACGAGAACTCTAACGTGGCATTTACGACAATCCCAACGAAAACGACGAATCATGTTCGTGTCCATTACGCACAAGTAAGAAAGAGTGAGTTAACTGTATATGATGTTGCAGAACAATGGATTCAAAAAATACCAAGTTACGAAGAAAACATCAAACACGCAGGCCAGATGTTAATTTTGTACGAAATCCATTTTACTGAAGCTGATGTGGTATTAGGAATGGATAGTAAGGAAACACTACATCTGTAAAATCAGAAAGGAGATAGAAAATAAGATGAATTATTGGATAGGAGTTGCTTCAAAAGATCATGTAGAAATTGGCGTTTCAGGCGGTTTTTGCCAATTATGTCATGGGAAATCAGCACCGCTAAATAAAATGAAAGCAGGAGATTGGCTGATTTATTATGCACCGAAACGAAGTTTGAAAACAAAAGAACCGTGCCAAGAGTTCATTGCTCTAGGTCAGGTCTTATCAGGTGATGCTTATTTGTATGAAATGTCGCCAGGTTTCACTCCTTATCGTAAAAATATTGCATTTTTAAAGAATATTCAATCTGTACCATTAAAAACAGTTTCAACTTTTCCTTTATGGCAGAAATATCGCTCCCGTTTAAGGTTTGGACATTTTCAAATTCCCAAGGAGTTATTTGACTTCGTTGCTTCGAATATGAAGGTGGAATAAAAAAACGTGGGTGGGACATAACTCTTCGAGTCATATCCCACCCACTTGAAATCCGAATAAACGGTGAGAGCAGAAGCAATCACTATCACATCAACTTCTAAGTGCTAAAGCACTAAGAGTTGACGTTGCACAGTACCTACTAGGTTCTAGGGATTAAACACTTCTGTCCCATCCTCGCTTTTTTCTACTATTTTGCCCAATTATTCATAACGCAATGCTTCGATTGGGTCAAGTTTTGCTGCTTTTCTTGCCGGATAAACGCCAAAGAAAATACCAATTGCACTTGAAAAGGCTAAGACAGCAATAATCGAACCTAATGTAAATTGTGGAGTGATGTCTAAAACATTCGCAACGGTCACTGCTAAAAGTGCCCCTAAAGTCAGACCAATCAAGCCGCCAATCAAACATAAGATTACTGACTCTGTTAAAAATTGAAATAAGATATTACTATCCGTTGCGCCCAAGGCCTTTCTTGTTCCGATTTCTCTTGTTCGTTCTGTTACGGAAACTAACATAATATTCATTACGCCAATTCCTCCAACCAGTAAGGCGATAGCCGCAACTGCTGCGATAAAGTTGATAAACAAGCCTAAGACATTGTTCACTTGATCTAGTGCTTGTAAGAAGTTGGTTGCAGTATAGACTTTATCACCGATTGTATTATGACGAACGGACAAAATATTTACGATTTGTTTTGACACAGCATCGATATCATCTTTTGATTTAACAATTACAGTCAAACTAGTAACTTTTGTCGCATCAGGGTTTAAGGCGTTGGCTGTAGGTAGTGGAACTGAAACATACCCCATCATTTCTTCTTCATCGAAAGAGCCTACCATTTTTTCTACAGTACTTTTAGTAACACCAATGATGCGGAGGCTGATTTGTCCTTTTTGTCCACGCAAGTTGATTTTCTCTCCAACCACATTTTCTCGACCGTTGAAAAAATAGCGAGCGGTATCTGCACTGATTACAGCGACTTTACTGCCTTCTGAATACTCGGTGGAATTAAAATAGCGACCGTAAACAATAGCTTTGTCCATTGTTTGATTTGTATACTGCAAATCAGGTGTTCCAGCCATAATCAAGGTTGCTTTTGATTTTTCATTTGTAGCACCAACGGCTTGGATCGATACAGCAGGAGAAAGATGATCGATTTGGGGAATGCTGTCTTTCAATGCTTTGATATCTTTACTCGTAATTTTTTGACTCTCGGTGGCGTCTCGGCTAGTAGAAACAGAAATTGTAGATGCACCTAAATCGCTAAAAGTACCAGTTATTTGAGTTGTTGCGCCATTACCGACAGCTAAAATAGCGATAACCGCAGCGATTCCAATGATGATCCCTAACATAGTCAAAAATGAACGCATTTTATTCGCTAAAATACTATCGATCGCCATTTTAAAACTTTCAATAATTCCCATAAAAGCGGCTCCTTTCTATAATTTTTTTCGCTCGATGACAGGTTGATCATCAATGATTTCGCCATCTTTAAAAGAAACGATTCTTTTAGTGTATTGTGCGACGTCCGGTTCATGTGTCACCATGACAACGGTAGTTCCCGCATCGTTTAAATCTTGAAAAATCTTCATGATTTCTAAGGTTGTTTTTGAGTCTAGATTTCCAGTTGGTTCATCAGCCATTAAAACTGCTGGATCATTTACAATTGCTCTGGCAATTGCGACACGTTGTTTTTGACCACCTGAAATTGCGTTTGGTCTATGAGAAACACGATCAGCTAACCCAACTTTTCTCAAGGCTTCTAACGCACGTTCTTTTCGTTCTTTAGCTGAGATACCAGAATAAACCATAGGCAAAGCGACATTATCTAATAAAGACATACGTGGCATTAAATTAAAGGATTGAAAGACAAAGCCGATTTCTTTATTCCGAACATGGGCACTTTCATTGCTTGTTAAATTCGTTACGTCTTGACCATTTAAATGGTACGTTCCTTCATCAAAATGGTCCAATAATCCAAGAATATTCATCATTGTAGACTTTCCAGATCCGCTGGGTCCCATAATAGAAGTAAACTCACCTTCAGCGATACGGAGGGAAACGTGTTTTAAGGCTTGTAATTCTTCGCCGCCTGTGCGATAGATTTTTACGACATCTTTTAAATCAATCAATTCGTTCACCTTCTATTCTTTGGTTACGTCAGTATTATTTTTAATATCAGAGCTTGGCGAAAGAATAACGGTTTCGCCTTCTTTTAGTCCACTTTTTACTTCGATCAATTTATCAGATTGAATACCTATTTTTATGGTTGTTTCTTTTGCTTGACCGTTTTTGACACTATAAACAATTGGTTCATTTTTGTCATTATACGTTAAAGCTTCAACAGGCAAGGCCAGTACATTTTCTACGGTATTTGTAGTAATATCGACATCCGTATCAAACCCTGCGAATAGATTTTCAGGAGCTTTATCAAATGTTACGATTGCGGCTAAACTTGCGGTAGTACCAGTGGCAGATTGAGTATTTTGAGCAACAGGGTCTTTTTCAGAAATTTTTCCTGAAAATGTTTGATCGCCGTTTGAAATTTCTACTTTCTGATCGACTGAAACAGACGATGCTTCAGAGTTTGATAGCTCTAGTTTGACTTTCAAGGTAGAAAGGTCATCTAATTGAATAGAGGATTTAGCTTGTTGGGTATTTGTATCCGGTTGTTTTGCTTTGATATTTACTTGCGTAATGGTTCCATCAAACCCTGCAACTAATTGTAATCCGTTGTCATAAGTTGCTAGAACTTTATCCTTTTCCACTTTGTCGCCAATGTTAACATTTACTTCGACTACATTTCCAGTGCCTGAAAGAGACTGGCTTTGGTTTGGAATCAAGGTTCCTGTGGTAGAAAGTTTCTCAACAATCGTTTCCTTTTTTACTTCTCCTGTTCTTACGGTTATTGTATTGGATTTACCTGAATTTGTTTGAACGAACAAGAAAATCACAAGTACAACTGCTAGCACTGCAAAAATGGCAAACATTATTTTCTTTTTCATGGATTTCAACTCTTTTCTACTATTTTTATGACATGCTGTCATTTATGCAAGTTTACTCTTTTTTTCATGAAAAGTCTAAGATTAGTTTTAGTGATTAAAGTAATACTAACTATAGATTTCTGCGTTATAATGAGGATAAAGAAATTGAAAAAAGGAGTTGAAGAAATGAAGGAATTTATTTATGCAATCAGTGATATTCATGGAGAGTATGAATTGTTTAATGAGTTAATCCAATATTTTGATCCAACGATGCATCAACTAGTTTTAATTGGTGATTTAAATGACCGCGGACCAAAAACGAAAGAAAGTTTTTTACTCGGAAAAGAATTGGTTGAAAAATACAAGGCAATTTATCTTAGAGGGAATCATGAAGAATATTTTTTACAATTTTTAAATAAACCGGAAGATTGGTTTACTAGTTATGTTCGGAATGGCGGGAAAGAAACGATGGAAAGCTTGCTTCATAAAGGGGCCACCGAAGAATATTCTCCTACTGAAATCGCAATGATGATTCGTAGCCGATACAAAGAGTTGATCGAATTTCTAAAGGAACGTCCATTGTATTTTGAATGGAAGAACTACATATTTGTCCACGCAGGAGTGGACTTAACGAAAAAAGATTGGCATGAAACGAGTTCACATGATTTTATCTGGATCAGAGAAGCTTTTCACACAGGGAAAAACAATACGGGAAAAACGATTGTTTTTGGTCATACAATTACTCCGATGCTTCATGGTGATATGGAAACAACGGATTTATGGCGTTCTGACAACAAGATTGGGATTGATGGAGGTGCTGTTTTTGGTGGTTCTGTTCATGGGGTGATTTTCGATGCTACCGGCATTGTACAAGATATTGAATATCAAAATTTGAACGGACCATGGCGACCTGATTTTTAAGCTTCATTCTCTTCCTATATTTCAAGAGGGAAATATGCTAAAATAAGACAGTATGTTAATGAAAAGAGGTATGTAAATATGGCAGAAGCTTATAACCAAGAAGTAGTTGTTTTACTTCAAAAAGAATTGACTGAATATCGTCCAAATCAGATAACGACAGTGCTGACTTTATTAAATGAAGGCAACACTGTTCCTTTTATTGCTCGTTATCGTAAGGAAATGACTGGAAGTTTAGATGAAGTTCAAATTCGTGAGATTGAAGAACGATATACTTATTTAGGAAACTTAGAAAAACGAAAAGAAGAAGTTTTACGCTTAATCGAAGAACAAGGAAAGCTAACAGACGAGCTAGCTAAATCCATTCAAAAAGCCACAAAAATGCAGCAAGTAGAAGATTTATACCGTCCATATAAGCAAAAACGCCGTACTAAAGCAACGATTGCCAAAGAAAAAGGACTGGAGCCTCTCGCAGAGTGGTTGCTAAGCTTCCCTGCTCAAGCAGATGTAAAGGCAGAAGCTAAAAACTACATGGATGCAGAAAAAGAAGTGGATTCTGTGGAAGCTGCGTTACAAGGAGCACACGAAATCATTGCTGAACGTGTTAGTGATGAACCTAAATTTCGTACATGGATTCGTGATTTTACTTTTAAACATGGACAATATATCAGTACCGTTAAAGATAAAGAAAAGGATGAAAAGTCTGTTTATGAAATGTATTACGATTTTTCAGAACCTGCTAGTAAGATTGTTTCACACAGAGTCTTGGCTACAAATCGTGGAGAAAAAGAAGATATTCTAAAAGTGTCTCTTTTAGTTGAAGAAGAAAAAATAGCGGCTTATTTAGACCGTCAATTGATTGGAAATAACAAGCAATCGCCAACGGCTACTTATGTTGAAACAGCCTATTTAGACAGTTACAAACGTTTTATCGGACCTGCCATCGAACGGGAGATTCGCAATGAATTAACAGAAAAAGCGGACGAACAAGCAATCAATATTTTTGGTGAAAACTTACGTAATTTGCTGTTACAGCCACCATTGAAAGGAAAAGTTGTATTAGGATTTGACCCAGCGTATCGTACTGGATGTAAACTAGCGATTGTGGATGCGACAGGGAAAGTCTTAGCAATCCAAGTAATCTATCCCCACAAACCAGCGTCTGGAGAAAAACGTGCAGCAGCTGGTCCAGCATTTACGAAATTGATTGAAGAATATCAAGTTGAAATGGTTGCAATCGGTAATGGAACTGCAAGTCGTGAATCAGAATTATTTGTTGCTGAACAACTAAAACAAATCAAACGTGATGTGTTTTACGTGATTGTTAATGAAGCTGGTGCATCTGTTTATTCTGCAAGTGATGTTGCACGAGCGGAATTTCCAGACCTACAAGTAGAAGAAAGAAGTGCGGTCAGTATTGCACGACGTTTACAAGATCCTTTAGCCGAGCTTGTAAAAATCGATCCAAAAGCAGTCGGAGTGGGACAATATCAACATGATGTTTCACAAAAACGTTTAGCAGAGCAATTAGATTTTGTTGTTGAAACGGCTGTTAACCAAGTAGGCGTTAATGTGAATACAGCTAGTCCGCAGCTTTTACAACATATTTCAGGCTTAAACAAAACAACCGCACAAAACTTAATGGCTTATCGAGATGAAAATGGCGCATTTACTGCTCGTAATCAAGTGAAAAAAGTACCTCGTTTGGGACCAAAAGCCTACGAACAAGCAATTGGATTTTTACGTATTCCAAATGGAAAAAATATATTAGATAATACAGGGATTCATCCGGAAAGCTACGATGTTGCTAAAGCCATTTTAGCAAAAGCAGCTGTTGAATTAGCTGAACTTGGTACAGCAGAAGCGGCTCAAAAAATTAAAAGCCTATCTTTATCCCAGTTAGAAGCAGATTTAGCAGTTGGAAGTGAGACATTAAAAGATATTATCCAAGCATTAGTTCAACCAGGTCGAGATATGCGTGATGAAATGCCAGCACCTCTTTTAAGAAAAGATGTGTTGTCAATGGAAGATCTAAAACCAGGGATGGAATTGCAAGGTACAGTCCGTAACGTGATTGATTTTGGCGCATTCGTTGATATTGGTGTGAAACAAGACGGCTTAGTGCATATTTCAAAATTAAGTACAAAATTTGTAAAACATCCAACCGATATTGTTGCAGTCGGTGATGTTGTAACTGTTTGGGTAGAAGAGGTAGATACGAAGAAAGGGCGCATCAGTTTGACGATGTTGCCGCAAGTTGAAAGGAAAGATTGATTTTGAGCAGTTTTTCTAATGAAGGAAAACCAGCAAAGATAGAATGGACAGACGACCAATTACAACAATTGGTCGAAGAAATTTCGTTGACTTCTTTTCAAAAAACGTTTAAACATAAAGCTTTTTTTAATCGACGATTGAAAACTACAGGTGGGCGTTATCATTTAAGTTCTCATGATATTGATTTCAATCCGAAAGTTATTGAACGGTATGGCAAAGAAGAACTTGTTAAGGTAATCAAACATGAATTATGCCATTACCATCTACACCTTGAAGGCAAAGGCTATCGACACAAAGATTCAGATTTTAAGCTGTTGTTAAAACAAACAGGCGGCACGCGATATGTTCGACCTTTAGTAGAACAAAAACCGCAATCATATCATCAATATCAATGTGAAAAATGCCAGACCTTGATTTTAAGAAAACGAAGAATCAATACTCACAAGTTTGTTTGCGGTAAGTGCCGTGGCAAGCTTGTGGAACGATAAAATACAAAGATACCGTCGTTTCCTATAATCGAAATGGCGGTATCTTTGTAAGATTGATTATGTAGAAAGTAGGCAGAGTCGAAATGATTGAACAATGGAATGAAGTTCTAGAATATTTAGCAGCAAAAGATGAGCGTACAAAAACCTACGATTTAGTTATTTTAGCAGGAAATAGCCTTCCTTATCTGGCAGATGAATTTATCCAGTTGTATAAACAAAATAAAGCTGCAACCTTTTTACTAGTGGGAGGCAAAGGTCATGCCACTCCTTTTTTAAAGAAAAATTTTCAGAATATGGGAATCAATGTTAGCGATGGTAGTGAAACCGATATGTACTTAGATTATTTTAAACAGAAGTATCATTTAGATTCAGACCTATTTTTAATAGAAAAAGAGTCTACTAACTCTGGTGAAAATGCTCTTTTTTCATTAAATATCATAAAAAAAGCAGGAATAAAGCCTAAAAATGTTTTATTATTACAAGATCCAATTTTGCAAAGAAGAACCAAAGCAACATTTGAAAAAGAATGGCAAGAAATCAATGCTCAATTTATAAATGATGTACCCATCGTTCCTGTTGTAAAATCGATTGATGAAACTGTTCATTTTGAAGATCAACGATTGAATGGACTATGGAATAAAGCTTATTTTCTTTCCCTGGTTTTAGGTGAGATTCCCCGATTAAGAAATGATAAAAACGGATACGGACCTAATGGATGCAATTATATTGGAGCTGTAGAAATTCCAAAATCTGTGGAGCGTGCTTATGAAGAACTTTGTAAGAAGTATGATTTTCGATTGGAGCGATAGTTGAGAGGACATCTCTATAACTAGATTTTAGTGGGCTTTAAATGAAACATTGACAAAAATAAAACAGTATTTTATCATAGGTTGAGGCAGTACAGAATGCTTTAATTTTATATTGCGGTCATGGCGGAATGGCAGACGCGCCAGCTTGAGGGGCTGGTGGGGGCAACCCCGTGGAAGTTCGAGTCTTCTTGGCCGCATGAGTGAACTCTAAACTTTGATGTGAAATCAGGTTTAGGGTTCTTTTTTTTTAATACAAAAACAATCCATGAACTTAAACGTGCATTCCATTCAAATGGAAATTATCAAATGCCTAGAACGTTAAAGATATAAAGAAAATACCTAACTCAGACCAAAGCCGTATTTATTATAGCGGTTAGGTAACATAAACTTAAAGAAGACAAATATTTAGGAGTAGGTGAATACAAAATGGAAGATGATTGGTTAATGAGGCAAGTTAAATTAGTTGGTGAAGGGATAGGACATATCTTAAAAAAACAAAATAATTCATTCGAGTTTGGTGAATTTGAAAATGAGAACGGTGAAACAGTTTCAAGAAAAAAAGCAATTTTGGATTATATAGAATCTGAACAATATGAACAGGCTTTTTTATTGGTCAACTCGTTAAAATATAAGTTATCTGTTTATGATTTTGATAACGCTTCAATTTGGTTCATAAGATGTTTGAACTCTATTAATAAACAAAACCCGGATACTATAGAAATAGACACGATTGAAAGGTATTCAAAAGCGTTGTCTCACTTAATGTAAATAAAAAAACGAGTGTGGGACAAAACTAAAAATCAGTTTTGTTTCACACTCTAAATCCTAATAAACGGTGGACAAAAGCCAGGTTCTTCGGCAATTTCGCAAAAAGCGAGCAATACAAGAAGCGTATTGTTCGATTTTCACTCCAATTGCTCGAGCCTAATCAACTTTTGTCTCAACCTCGTTTTTTGTTTTAGAAAGTATCATAATGACTTGAGCTATTCTTTTACAGCTTTAAACAATACTTGGAAGAAATAAGCTAAGCCTATGGTAATGATAATATGACCCAACCCAGCGATGCCTGAAATGGCTGCAGATTCAGGATATGCTAGCACCTGTAAGATTCCTCGAATAATCATCATTAATAATGTTATTCCTAACCCACTATTATATAGAATATAGAATTTTTTATAGTTTTTCTCCTTCGTTAATTGGAAGTTTTTTTCTAAAAGTAGAACGATTAAGAAAAAGAACATACCTAAAATCAATGTATGTGTATGCAAAACACTAAGTTGTGTTTCACCATCAAATGAATTTAATTTTGTAAACTCACGATAAAACACACCGGAGATTAATCCAAAAATCATATAAAACATACTAACTCTGACTAATTTTTTCATTTTACACCTCTAAATTAATTGTATTTAATCTCTTTAACTATAGCAAAACAAGAGACTAATTTCTACAAATCTGATTTCAGATTAAATAAAAGCAGAGAATAATAAAAAGTAAGAAGAAAATAGGCATTTCAAGTACGTTTTTTCTCCGTATCTTATATAATGAAACGAAAGACGAAGATAAATTGGAGTGATTCGAATGGCAATCAGACGAACATGGTGGAAAGAAGCAGTTGGTTATCAGATTTATCCAAGTAGTTTTATGGATTCAAATGGTGATGGTATTGGTGATTTAAACGGTATTCGCTCCAAACTAGATTATCTTAAAGACCTAGGAATCGGGTTCATTTGGATTACTCCTATTTATGAGTCGCCCAATGTGGACAATGGTTATGACATTAGTGATTATCAAAACATTTTAAAGACATTTGGAACGATGGAAGAGTTTGATTTGTTGGTGGAAGAAGCTCATGTGTTAGGAATTAAGGTTATTATGGATTTAGTTATCAACCATACTTCTAATCAGCACCCATGGTTTTTAGAGTCAAGGTCTTCTGTAAAAGATGATTACAGAGATTATTATATTTGGGCAGATGGTAAAATTGATGGGCCGCCCAATGACTGGGTTTCAATTTTTGGTGGTTCTGCTTGGGAATATGATGAAACAACCAAACAATACTACCTTCATGTTTTTGCCAAAGAACAACCAGATTTAAATTGGGAAAATCCACGAGTCAAAAGAGAGCTTTTTTCAATGATCAATTGGTGGTTGGATAAGGGAATTGATGGTTTTCGAGTGGATGCCATTTCCCATATAAAAAAAGCAACATTTGAAACACCAGTAGCTGATGATCCATTTGCTGTGTTTAAAAATGTTCAAGGAATCGAAACGCATTTAGAGGAATTACGGGATGTTCTTAAAGCGCGTGATATTTTAACAGTTGGTGAAGCAAATGGTGTAAGTGCACAAGAAGCCCATCAGTGGGTAGGTGAAGAAGAGGGCTATTTTAATATGTTATTTGAGTTTGATCATATTTCACTTTGGAATAAAGAAGAGCAAGAAACGTTGGATGTTGTTCATTTTAAACAGGCCATCACCTCTTGGCAAAAGGCTCTAGCTGATGGAAAAGGCTGGAATGCTCTATATATGGAAAATCATGATATTCCTCGTTCGGTCTCTAACTTTGGTAGCGAAGAAACAGTCTTTTGGAAAGCTTCAGCTAAAGCATTAGCGCTAACCTTTCTTTTATTACAAGGCACTCCTTTTATTTATCAAGGACAAGAAATCGGGATGACGAATATGCCTTTTCGCTCAATTGAAGATATAGATGCTGTGGATACTAAAAATTTTTATTATGAAATGATTCATACTGGTATCAATCCAGAAAAGGCGATGGATGTCGTTCGTAGAACTGCCAGAGATAATTCTAGAACGCCAATGCAGTGGACAGCAGAAGAGTATGCAGGATTTTCAAAGAGAAAACCTTGGATGGTTATAAATCCAAACAAGTACGAAATTAATGTATTAGATGAATTAGCGGACTCAGATTCTGTGTTGAATTTTTATAAAAAAGTGATTCGACTAAGAGCACAAAATGAAGCACTGATTTATGGAAGTTATAAGTTGTATTTGCCAGAACATCCGCAATTGTTTGTGTATGGGCGTAGGTTAGAAGAAGAACGTTTTGTTATTATCATCAATTTGTCAAAAGAGTTTGCTTCGTCTGATCTGCCAGAAAATGTGTATATTGAAGACTGGGAATTGCAATTATGTAATTTAAGCAATCACACCATCCATCAACATACGATTTTTGCTCCATATGAAGCAAGAGTGTATAAATATAAGAAATAACTAATAGTATAAAAGAACAGCTTTTATTTTGAAGCTGTTCTTTTATATAAACTAAGCGTCAATAAATAGCAGCATTCGTTCAAGCAATTCTTCTAACGAAACGTCTTTTGCATTTTGGAGGTTGATATTTATTTCATTTGAGCCTAGCTTCAAGTTTGCTTGAACACTTTTACGGATGAGTGGGCTTAAAGAAGCTAAGAACTCTTCTCTATTTTTTAGTTTAACCGAAATAAATTCTTGCCCAACGATATTGAAAAGTGCTATATCTACAACATCTTTCCAAGGAATCAGTAGATCTTTAGTAGCAATCGCACTAGAATAATCGTAAAAACCATCCGCTGTTAAAACTACCACCTTTTTTCCAATAAAGAATTGTTTTATAAAATAATATAAACAAAAGCCAAAAAATAAAAATCCTACTATTCCTACAATTTTAAAAATGTATGGGGAGGTCCGCAAGTCAACAGTTCTGTGAAAAAGTAAAAAAGCCGATCCTCCAGTCATAATAATAGATAAAAAAATCAATAAAAGCTGCTTACCTTTACTTTGATACACAATAAAATCTTTGTTCATAACCCTCTCTCCTTCATTAACCTCTACAATAGTTTAGCATAATTTTCTGATAATTGACTTTAAAAAAAGAAAAATCGAAATAGAGTAGAAAGTTTTTTAGAAAATTGCCAATTTTTGATTGCTTTTTTTTTCTGAGTGGCGTAACTTTAAAGATATAAATTTTGAAAATGAGGGATACAGTATGAGAAATTTTGAGAAATCCAGCAAACTTGATGGTGTAAGTTATGATGTACGTGGTCCGGTTTTAGAAGAAGCTGACAGAATGCAAGAAGAAGGCATTCGTATTTTAAAACTTAATACTGGAAATCCCGCCCCGTTTGGTTTTGATGCACCAAATGAAGTGGTGCGTGATATGATTATGAATGTACGTAACTCAGAAGGTTATTCTGATTCAAAAGGTATTTTTTCTGCTCGCAAAGCAATTGAACAATATTGCCAAGTAAAAGGTTTTCCTAATGTGACAATCAACGACATTTATACGGGCAATGGTGTTAGTGAGCTGATTACAATGTGTATGCAAGGATTATTAAACAATGGGGATGAAGTGTTGGTCCCAATGCCTGATTATCCATTATGGACAGCTTCAGTCTCATTGGCTGGTGGAAATCCTGTTCATTATATTTGCGACGAACAAGCAGAGTGGAATCCAGATATTGATGATATTAAAGCAAAAGTTACTGCAAATACAAAAGCAATTGTGTTGATTAACCCAAATAATCCGACAGGTGCATTGTACCCTAAAGAGATTTTAGAGCAGATCGTTGAAATCGCTAGACAAAACGATTTGATCATATTCTCTGACGAAATCTATGATCGTTTAGTAATGGATGGCTTAACCCATATTCCAATTGCGACTTTAGCACCGGATTTATTTGTTGTGACATTAAATGGTTTATCTAAATCACACAGAGTGGCAGGTTTCCGTTGTGGCTGGATGGTTTTAAGTGGGAATAAGAAACACGTAAAAGGGTATATTGAAGGCTTGAATATGCTGGCTTCTATGCGCTTGTGTTCAAATGTATTGTCTCAACAAATTATTCAAACAGCTTTGGGTGGCTACCAAAGTGTAGATGATTTATTGTTGCCAGGTGGAAGAGTTTACGAGCAACGGGAATACATATACAATGCAATTAATGACATTCCAGGACTTTCAGCAGTTAAACCTAAAGCAGCGTTTTACATTTTCCCTAAAATTGATACAGCTCGTTTCAATATTTATGATGATGAAAAATTTGTATTAGATTTTCTTCATGAGCATCATATTCTATTGGTTCACGGTGGTGGTTTCAATTGGACCCAACCTGATCATTTTAGAATCGTTTATCTTCCCAAGATGGAAGACTTGAAGTTTACCACAGAGAAAATGCGTGAATTCTTAAGTACGTATCAGCAAAAGTAATGTTTGCTAAAAAACAAATAGAGTAAATGGTTCCAAGAAAATAAAAAAGCTGAGGCATAACTCTACGAGTTAGTTCTCAGCTTCTTTCGTTTTTGACTGTATACTATCAGTACCAACTATATTGATAAAAACAATGCTAGTCTGTAGTTTTACAATCTTTTTTACTAATTACCATACGATTTGTATACTTTTCTTCCATATCCGGACTTGGATCCGAAACAACAACCAAATAAGCATTTTCATATTCTTTTTCGATATAGCCCATATAATTTGATTTTTCCCAGATGAAGCTAATTCGTCTTTCTTGAGTCATGAGTAACACCCCTTATTTGCAAAGTAAAATTTTTAAAATCGTTGTGGTCTAGTGTTAGGTAATGTTCTTGCAGTATATTATGCAATAAAGTACAATAAATGCATAATGCGAATTCGCATATTTTGATTGTTAGGTAGAATATAGCTTGTTGATTGTAGAGAATCAACATTGGCTTAGGAGTGAAAGCATGGATTCTTTTGGCGCAGTTATTAAAGAAATTCGTAAAAATAGAAAATTAACACAAAAAATGTTATCAGAAGATATTTGTTCACAAAGTGTATTGAGTAGAATTGAAAATAATGAAGAATTACCTAATGTTGTCGTGATGCAGCAGATTTGTCAACGTTTAGGAGTAACTATGGATCAGATTATGCAATTTAAATCAGATGAAGTTCGTCTGATCACTCAAATATTTGAAAAAATTGCTGATTACTTTCGACATAAAGAGTACGCCAAAATAATGAACTATATGAAAGATACTCAGATTGAAGAGCGGCTGCACTTAGATACGGATTGGCAACGCTACTATTATTATTTGGGTAGTTGCAAATTTTATCTATGTGATAATTATGAGCAGGCGATACTTGATTTGAAAAAAGGGCTTTCCTATACTTATCAAGCGAATAAAGTAAATCTATCGGATTTTGAAATTCAAGTGATCAGTTGTATTGGCAGTACGTATGGCAGTATTGGAAAAATTACTGAAGCTGAGAAGTATCTAAAATTAAGCATCCACTATTTTCACAAATTACCAAATGAGCGAGTGACAGCTGAATTAACCAAAATATTTTATAACTATTCAAAGTTCTTAACAGACCAAAATCGGTTAGAAGAAGCGCAAATATATATTGATCAAGGAATTGTTTGGTCACGGCATCGTAATAGTTACTACTACTTAAGCGAGTTATTTCAATTAAAAAGTCAATTAATGTACGAAAAAGATTGTCCGGAAAAAGCCAAGGAATATGAAGCGTTATCTGAACAAATCCGTCGTATAGAAACCATTAAAATCTAGTGAAAGTTAATTCAAATTTGCTAAAAGGTCTACACCATTCTTGACTTCTAATGATTTTAAGAGTAATTTTAAAGTAGAAAACCAAAGAAAGAAGGATGAAGATGAGAACGTTTATCTTTGCTGAAAAGTTCTTTTTAAAAAGTGATGTAAAAGGACCTGGATATTTAGAAATCACAGACGGCATTTTTGGAGAGTTTTACAAAGAAGTACCAGAAAGTGATGCAAAAGTAATTAAAGAAGAAGGAAAATGGATTGCACCTGGTTTAGTGGACACTCATATCCATGGCTATATGAACCACGACGTGATGGATAATGACGCAGACGGTTTGAAAGTCATGTCTGAAGGTCTATTGTCATGTGGAGTTACGTCATTTTTACCAACGACACTAACATCAAGTAAAGAACGCTTAAAAGATGTGGCTAAAACAATTGGGGATGTATACCAAGAAGTTCCTGGTGCAAAAGTCCAAGGAATTTACTTTGAAGGACCTTTCTTTACGGAAGAGCATAAAGGAGCGCAAAACCCAAGCTATTTTGGTGATCCTGACTTAGATATATTTAATGAATGGCAAGAAGCGTCAGGTGGGTTGATTAAAAAAATTGCTTTAGCTCCAGAACGAAAAGGCGTGAAAGAGTTTGTAAAAGCTGTAACTGATGAAGGAGTAGTTGTGGCATTAGGGCATAGTGATGCCACATTGGAGCAAGCAACAGATGCTGTTGAATCAGGAGCAAGTGTCTTTGTACATGCATATAATGGTATGCGTGGTTTGAATCATCGTGAGCCAGGAATGGTTGGTGCATTGATGTCATTAAAACATGTTTTCTCTGAATTGATTTGTGATGGACACCACGTTCATCCGAATGCAGCTGATATTTTGATGGAAAAAGCTGGACATGATCATGTAGCATTAATCACTGACTGTATGATGGCTGGCGGCATGCCAGATGGAAATTACAACTTGGGTGAATTTCCTGTAGTTGTTAAAGACGGAACAGCTCGTTTAGAGTCTGGAAATTTAGCTGGCAGTATTTTAAAATTAAAAGAAGCAATTAAAAATGTTGTTGACTGGGAAATTGCTACGCCAGAGCAAGCCATTATGATGGCAACATTGGTTCCAGCAATTAGTTGTAAAATTGATGATAAATGCGGCATGATTGCTAAAGGTCGAGATGCTGACTTTATCGTTTTAAATCCAACTATGGAATTGGATGCTACTTATTTAGATGGTGTTGAACGTTATCGTGCATAATAAAATGTTCTAGGAATGGGGCTAAACTTGTCGGCAGATAAGTTTAGCTCTATTTTTTAATGATGAGGATTCAAGCTCTTACATCTTTTTTTGTTTAGGTTCGCCTAAAAATTTAGAGATACCTTAACAAATTACATCTTGTATTTTTTTTGTCGGTGAAGTATAGTTAACTATATTTTTAACAATAGGAGGAATTTGATGTTTCAATTTTTACCTCACTCAGTTTTACAAATGGGGACGATTTTTTTGTCCATTGTTATTGAGGCGTTGCCCTTTGTGATGCTTGGTTGTGTGATTTCAGGTGCATTGCATGTTTTTTTGACGCCCGAACGGGTCAAGAAACTGTTACCTAAAAATAAATTTTTATCCATTATTGTGGGAAGTTTACTAGGGTTCTTTTTTCCTTCTTGTGAATGCGGTATTGTGCCTATTGTTCATCAGTTTGTCAAAAAAGATGTGCCAACATATACGGCGTTTGCATTTATGATTACAGCGCCAATTATTAATCCCATTGTTCTATTTTCAACGTACATAGCGTTTGGTAATTCAATGAAATTCGTTATCTGGCGTGTATTAGGAAGTATGATTGTAGCGTTAGTCGTTGGGATTTGGTTGGCATATATAAATAAAGAGTCGATTTTAAAACAAGCGGCATGTGATGCTTCATGTGGAATCGAACAAGAAGAGCATACACATGAAGTTTCAGGTTTTTGGAATAAATGTTGGTCTGTTATGACTCATGGTATTGATGAATTTTTTGATACGGGTCGCTATTTGATTGTTGGTTCGATATTAGCAGCAGCTAT
The DNA here is from genome assembly GCF_002140715.2 of Enterococcus sp. 4G2_DIV0659. Taxonomy (NCBI): domain Bacteria; kingdom Bacillati; phylum Bacillota; class Bacilli; order Lactobacillales; family Enterococcaceae; genus Enterococcus; species Candidatus Enterococcus mansonii. Next base: position 3,197,782 of record NZ_NGLE02000001.1, read on the forward strand.
GCAGACTTATTTACCAACAGGAGCCATTTTACAATTAGGACATACAAAAATTTTGGCTATTTTAGTCATGCTCATTTTAGCTGCAACGTTATCATTATGTTCTGAAGCAGATGCTTTTATTGGTTCTTCTTTGTTAAGTCTGTTTGGTAGTGGCCCAATTGTAGGATTCCTTGTTTTTGGCCCAATGGTAGATATTAAGAATTTATTGATGATGAAACGTTATTTTAAAACATCATTTATGTTGAAATTTGTGGGTATCGTGACAGTGGTAGTCAGTCTGTACGCATTAGCGATCTAGAGAGGGGAAAATAAATGATACGATTTTTGATTTTAGTTGGTTATACTACGTTGATGATGTATTTGCAAGTCTCCGGTCGATTGAATCAATATATAAATGTTCATTATCGCTATTTAGCTATTTTATCTATGGTACTTTCATTTGTTTTAGCGATTGTTCAACTTATTTTATGGAATAAAGAAGAGGATAAAAGTGACCATAATCATCACGATCATGATCATGGCTTGGACAAACCTTATCAACGAGGAATGGCCTATCTATTGTTAGTGTTGCCACTGATGGTAGGATTTTTGTTTCCTACAGTTAGCTTAGATACATCCATTGTTGAAGCAAAAGGTTTTAATTTTCCTTTAAGCAAGGAGTCTGTGGGTGATCCTGATGTTGAGACGCAGTATTTAAAACCAGATACTAGCATTTATTTTGATAAAACGGATTACGATAAGCAGATGAAACAAGCATTAAGTAGATATATAAAAAATAATCAAGTAAAAGTAACTGATGAGAATTATTTAGAAGTGATGGAGCTTATTTATAATTACCCAAGTGAGTTTATTGGTAAGACCATCTCTTATAAAGGCTTTGCTTTTAAATCACCAGAAAAAGAAAGGACAGATCTTTTTGTCTTTCGATTTGGAATTATTCATTGTGTAGCTGATTCAGGTGTTTTTGGATTACTAACCCATATGCCAGATGATCAAACTTTTGAAAACAATGATTGGGTAGAGCTTACAGGGACGATTCATTCTCAATATTATGCTCCTTTTAAACGGGAGATTCCCGTAGTAGACGTGGTAAAAGTAAAACAAGTAGATGAACCGAAAAATCAATATGTTTATCGGTCCTTTTAAACAAATACAGAGGATTTTAATTGCATGATCAAAGGCTTACTGACAAGTGTAAACCTTTGATTTTAAAAGGCATATTATGTAAAATCTAATAAAATAATAACATGTCAGAAGAGGAAGATAGTGGAAAAAAAGAATAGACGATTAGAAGAACAATTATGTTTTTCATTACAAACAGTATCAAAACATTTTAATAGAATGTATGCTAAAGCCTTGAAACCATTTCATTTAACGTATCCACAATATTTGGTTTTACTGGTTTTGTGGGAATTTTCTGATCAACGAGTATCTGATATTGGCGATAAATTGGAGTTGGATACTGGAACGCTTACGCCTATGCTAAAAAGAATGGAAACAAACGGTTATATCCATCGAAATAGATTACCAGAAGATGAACGAATCGTAATCATCTCACTTTCAGAAAAAGCTATTCAGTTGGAAGAGGAGATATATAATCAAGTAGAGGGCTGTTTGGTGCAGCTGACATTTAAGGAAAAGGACTATTTTTCGCTGATTAAGAATCTTAATTCATTAAGTAAGGAAATTGATGAGATTGACCATTAAGATAATGGCTTTGATGAGCCCAAAACAAAACGAAAAAATAGTTTTGTTTTGGGCTCATCATAATACTTAATACATTTTTACGAAGCAAAGGAATATACTTTTTTATAAATATTGTGTACAATTTAATTGCACGATATGTTTAAAACGAGAAGAATTGGAGGAATGAAACATGAAAAAGATTTATTCAACAACTATTATTAATACAGGCGGAAGAGAAGGGGAAGTTTTTTCACCAGATAAATCCTTTAGCTATCAAGTAACATCCCCTGGTCCTCATCAAGAAAACAAAACAAATCCAGAACAGCTATTTGCCGCGGCATACAGCTCTTGTTTTAACAGTGCTTTGGAACTGGTGATGGCAAAACAAAAAATCACTTCAAAAAGCACTGTAAAAGCAACCGTTTCACTATTTAGTGATGAGCAGTCTGGCTTTCAAGTTGGTGTAGTTTTATCCGTTAAAATTGATGATGTAGATCAGGATAAGGCAGAGGAACTGGTCAAAGCCGCTCATGAAGTTTGTCCATATTCAAAAGCAACAAGAGGGAATATTTCTGTTGAATTAGAAGTAGAGTAAACAATAAAAAGAGCAATTTTGAACGGTAAACAGTCAAAATTGCTCCTTTTTTTATTTGAGTTTTCTAAATGCATAAGCTTTAAAATATTCAGGCTTATGTCGTTGAGTAAAGCTGTAAACTGTCAAAATCAATGCGCCAATCGTATTCGTAAATAAATCACCCATTGTATCCATTAAAGCTGAACGACCAATATAAGGTTGTCCGGCTTCTGTCATATAACGTTGTAAATTCATATTCCCAAGCGAATCACAAATGAATTCCCAGAACTCCCAGAATACGCCGCATAATCCAGCAAAAGCAAAGCCCATAATAATGAACAACCAAGGGCTGATTTTAGAAAAATCAGACTCGCGTAAACAATACCCAATAATCGCATAACCTACAGCCACTAATAAAATTGGACTGACGGCATGAAGAATTTTGTCCCAAAAAGGCACAACAATTATCAAACGTAACCCTGTTCCTAAAAATACTGAAATCCAAATGAAAAACCAATAATAGAGGCGAACCATTTTAGGAAAAACTAATCCAGTAAATTTTGTGAAAATAAACGGAACAAAAATAACAGCGATTCCTGCGATCATTTCTACAGTCAATAGTACATATTGTTCCGTTGGTTTTGTTACAAATATCTTAACAATGTTAACAACCAATGTTATAAAACCAAACACAAGTAAAAGATTAAACAGCTTTTTTTCTTGCTTATCCTCAAAGTCTAACTTCATAAAAAAACCTCCCATACTTGTTGTTAAAGAAAATACTTTCTATAATCAACTATTTTTTTGCCTGTTTTTCAATCAAGTCTAGAAATGCTTCTTCTGTATTAACAATAGTGCCGTTTAATTTGACTAATCCTACAGTATATAAATTTAAATAATGAAATTGATTTTCTGCAGTATCAGCCAAAGCGGATAATTTTTTTTGATTGTCGGCACCTTGTTGACGAGTGTCGGTATATAAACCGATGATTGGAATTTGTTTAGCGTAGGCCACACCAATCTCAGAAGCGACGCCAGCATCTATTGTAATGCCATCTAAAACAGCAACTAACAGATCACTTTCAAGTACTTTTTCAGTATCAGCTAGTGCAATCATTTTGCTGTCGGCGTAAGCTGTTTTGTCATTAATCGCACCGTTTTCTTGTGGTAGATACACTTCGATTGATTCGTCCAGTGCACGAATGTTTTTAACTAAGTGTTCGTTATAACGCAAGTCGGCGCTTGCAAACATAGGTCCGGCAAAATATATTTTCAATGTAATTCCTCCAATTTGATGATTCTGTCATATACTAAAAAATAGGCTCTAATCAAAAGTAATCGCTAAAGTAGGCTTCTTGATCAGGGAATATTCTTTCCAATGATTTCAGAGTTTCTTTATCCGTATCTAATCGTTCAATTTGATGTAAATAAGTCGGACGACGATAATTCATCAATAAACAAGTTAACGTCTGAATATCTATTTGAACAGGTTGTCCTAATGGTTCATCTGTCACAGTAACTTGATCATCTTCATCCCATAATAAACTAAATATGCCATTATTCCACTCTGCGACTGGATCACTTACTACAAAATGGAATGGTTTTGCCGTACTTGCATAGGGATAGGCAGCCAGCATTTCTTTTACATCGACGATTCTAGCCATAAAATAAGGTTCGATAGTTTCTTTAATTTGACTATCATCAAGTAAAAAAGCTAATGGTTCATTTTTATAAATATCCCCTTTAACCCAATAAACCATGGAGAAATGTGCAGAAATAAAGTTCCAAAGACCATTTCGGGCTTCTTGATTAATATAGAACATTTCTTTTATATGAAATACTTCTTCAGCAACCCAATAAAAAAGCACGCCTAAAGGTTCTTGATTGGCTCCGTAGTATACAGCAGCCGTTCGCTCATCCTCATTTTCAAAACGCCAATATTCTTCCCAATTGAATTCACTGCGTATCAAAGCACCATGATTTTGGCGAGCAAATTTAGCATATACGGTAAACACATCTTCATGATTAACACTCACACGCTCAACCATTCCAGGAACATCAACCGTCTTTGGCAATTGGGTATCACGAATGTTAAAGGATAATTTATCCGACATAATTTCCCAGCCTTTTCTGCGGTAATAAGGAATACTATAAGGATAAAGGTAGGAAATCCATTGTTTATCTTCACGCATATTTTTAAGTGCTAGGTGAATGAGATCTTGCATTAATCCATGATTGGCGTATTCAGGATACGTTCCAACGCCAGTGACTCCACCCATTTTAAAGAGTGTCCCATGGATATTTACCTCACATGGATAAATGGCAATTTGTGAGATCAATTGATTTCCGTGAAACCAACCGAATACTTTAGATTGTTCTAAAATCGGTTGTTTGGATTTGATTAATTCTTTTTTACTTTCGTAGCCACTTTCATCTAAATCAGCTTCTGTAAATTGAAAAACATAGCTTAACAATTCATTAAACTGATCGACATATTTTTCATCAACTACTTTTAATTCTAAACTTTCTTTGAACTCTTTTTGGTCCATTTTTCCATCTCCAATTGTTTTTCTATCTACTAGTATATCAAAAAAGTGTGAATAAGATAGAGTATTTGATTGCTAAGAAAAGCAAATAAGGCTAACATATTAAAATATATCCTAGTTAGTATAGGAGTATAAGTGAGGAAACATAGGAAAGTTCTTTAATTCTACTGGAAATCTTGTTATAATGGGAAGTGCTGATTGAAAATGATCTGAGCGATGAGTTGGCGATAGTAATTCGTGCAAATACAAGCTCATTCAGCTTTTCATAAAAGAAATGAGGACTATTAATGAATATAAATGAAATGAAGAAACGACAAGAAAAAATCCGTAACTTTTCCATTATTGCTCATATCGACCATGGAAAATCTACGCTAGCAGACCGTATTTTACAAAAAACGGAAACAGTATCTGATCGTGAAATGCAAGATCAGTTACTGGATGCAATGGATTTAGAGCGTGAACGTGGGATTACTATCAAATTGAATGCTGTTGAGTTATCTTATACGGCAAAAGATGGGGAAGAATATATTTTTCATTTAATCGATACTCCGGGACATGTGGATTTCACTTATGAAGTATCAAGAAGTTTAGCAGCGTGTGAAGGAGCGATTTTAGTTGTTGATGCAGCGCAAGGAATCGAAGCGCAAACGTTAGCCAATGTGTACCTAGCCATAGATAATGATTTAGAAATTATTCCTGTTATTAATAAAATCGATTTGCCAGCAGCTGATCCAGAGCGTGTACGCACAGAAATCGAAGATGTGATTGGGATTGATGCCAGTGAAGCTGTTTTAGCCAGTGCCAAAGCAGGAATTGGGATTGAAGAGATTTTGGAACAAATTGTTGAACTAGTTCCTGCGCCATCAGGCGATCTTGAAGCACCATTAAAAGCATTGATTTTTGATTCCGTGTATGATAGTTATCGTGGCGTTATTTTAAATGTCCGAATTATGGACGGTGTTGTAAAACCTGGCGATAAAATCATGATGATGAATAATAATAAAACCTTTGAAGTAACAGATGTAGGTATTTTCTCACCAAAACCGATCAGCCGTGACTTCTTAATGGTTGGTGATGTAGGGTATATTACGGCAGCAATTAAGACCGTCCGTGATACTCAAGTAGGGGACACGGTAACATTGGCGGATAATCCTGCAACAGAGGCCTTAGAAGGCTATCGCAAGATGAATCCAATGGTTTATTGTGGGTTGTATCCAATTGATAATTCTCGCTATGTTGAGTTACGTGAAGCATTAGAAAAACTACAATTAAATGATGCTGCCTTACAGTTTGAAGCAGAATCTTCCCAAGCGTTAGGCTTTGGGTATCGTTGCGGATTTTTAGGTCTACTGCATATGGATGTTATTCAAGAGCGTTTAGAGCGTGAATTTAATCTAGATTTGATTACAACGGCTCCATCAGTAATTTATCATGTAACAAAGACAGATGGTACGAAAATCGTTGTTGACAATCCTGCAGAATTTCCAGATCAAAGTACAGTTGATTTTGTTGAAGAACCTTATGTTAAAGCAACAATTATGGTGCCAAATGAATACGTTGGTGCAGTGATGGAGATTTCACAACGGAAACGTGGAGAATTTGTCACAATGGATTACTTGGATGAGTACCGAGTAAATGTTATTTACGATATGCCATTATCAGAGATCGTTTATGATTTCTTTGACCGTCTAAAATCAGGAACAAAAGGGTATGCTTCATTGGATTATGAAATGATTGGCTATCGTAAGAGTAATTTATCTAAGATGGACATTCTGTTAAACTCAGAAAAAGTCGATGCTTTGAGTTTTATTGTGCATAAAGATTTTGCTTTTGAACGAGGAAAAGTAATTGTTGAGAAACTGAAAAAATTAATCCCTAGACAACAATTTGAAGTGCCAGTTCAAGCTGCTATCGGTCAAAAAATTACGGCCCGTTCTACGATCAAAGCCTTACGTAAAAATGTTTTGGCCAAGTGTTACGGTGGAGATATTTCTCGTAAACGTAAATTGTTAGAGAAACAAAAAGATGGTAAGAAACGGATGAAACAAGTTGGATCTGTGGAAGTGCCGCAAGAAGCCTTCATGGCAGTTTTGAAAATGGATGAAGATGAACCGAAGAAATAGCAAGGGTTTGAGCGTTTTATTTTAAATTATGAATAGGATTTTCCCACATTTATCCCACGAGCGCATAAACTCGTGGGATTTTTTTTAAAAGGCTGTATCTTTTAGCATTTGTTCAAAAATATCAACAGTTTCAGTTTTCATTTTTTTGGTAACATGAGCATATGTGTCCGTAGATGTATTTTAACATCACAAGTCTTTCCTTTATTTATAAATTCATTTCTATAATATCTAGTGGAGTGAATATAGTTACTCAGCTTGCTTTAAAAGCTTATCTGCATGACTACGGCTAATAATAATCAGGGAGAATAAAGGATTTAAAAAGCAATAACTCATACCTATGACTGATATAAGCGCAGTTTGGAATAGACGAGAAGAATCTGGGATACCGTTGAAAACATACATCATAAGGAACAATAAAAATAGAGGTACCGATAAAATAATTAAAAATATAAATAAAATAGCAAGAAAGAAAAATTGATTATATTTTAACAAAGTATAGAGACTTAGTAGCCAAATTAATGCTCCCATTACCAATCCAAAAGTAAAGAGGTAAATTCCTGAATACAAAGAGACTACGCAGAACATAAGATTAATAGTTAATAATGAAATATTTAGAAATTTAGTTAACAAATACATCAACTCCTTCATGGTGTGATTATAACATAGAAGAGGTGGAGTAGATGAGTAAAGTTGAATGGCACGTCACCAGAAAAGGGTCACAACCAACAGTGATAAGACACTATAAACATATAATAAATATGTACAACTTTATTTTAAGAAATCCTGCAATGTTTAGCGGCAGACAACTAACTATCTTTAATCATGGAAAACCAATGATTGACATAACTTTTGATGACGTTAAAAAGCGCTAGCAAGTAGGTAATAAAGAAGGTAATGTTGCCACGAACCTTATGCTCGTGGCTTTTTTTGTTCAAAAATAGTAACTAAATCATTTTTCTAACGGTAACCATTATACTACAGGGTTCTGGTTCTAAAGTCCAAAGTGAAATCCGACTATAGTCGGAAGAAATGACAACGAATGTTATTTATAATGAATGAGTAAACTAATTGAAGAAAGTAGAGGAGAGTAAAAATGAAAAAGAAACTGTTGATCGGGTTAGGTGTAGTAGTCGTTGCGGGAGCCGTTTTTTTTATGTACCAAAATACGCAACAAACAGAGGCAGAAACAGCTAAAAGTGTGAACCTGTATGAAGTAGAAAAACAAACGCCTTTGCACCTTAAAGGACAAGTACAAGCAAAATTAACGCAATCTGTACTATTAAATGCAGAAAAAGGACCAGTCAAAACAATTCATTATAATTTAGGTGATCGTGTTGCAAAAGATGCAGTTTTAGTCACTTACGAATGGGGAGAAAAAATCAAAGCAGAAAGAGAGAGTATTGTTGCGTCATTGAATCCAGATGCAAAAAATGATACAAGCAAACCTTTAATGGTCTTAAAAAGTGCAGAAACCGAAATTAAAGGAACTGTTACTGAGTATGATAAAGAGAAGTTAAGTAAGGATATGGCGGTTACCATTGACTATGTTAATCAAAATAAATCAGTCTCAGGAAAAATTACGACAATCTCAGAAGTAAATACTACGTCAGATACGAATTCTGCAACTGGTGGGGCAAGTAATGGTTCGGTGACTATTGTCAATTATGATTTTACTGCTCAACCAAATGAGAACATTCCTTTAGGATATAGCGTGGAAATCTTAATTCCACGTAATGAGATTCATTTACCTACAAAAAGTGTGCAAGAAAAAGATGGAAAATTCTATGTTTATACAGTGAAGGATAAAAAAGCAGAACCAAAAGAAGTGACACTTAAAGAAGAAGATGGTTATTACGTGTTAGAAAAAGGGATAGATGAAGGTAGTAAAATCATTAAAAATGTGAAGGGAATCAAGGATGGAACGGAAGTGGCAGTTCAATGATCAAAATGGAGCATGTTAATAAATATTATTCATTAGACCAAGAAAAAATTCATGTTCTAAAAGATATTAATTTAACCATTCAAGAACATGAATTTGTTGCTATTATGGGACCATCAGGTTCAGGAAAGTCTACATTAATGAATACGATTAGTTTTTTAGATGGTAATTTTGAAGGCAGTTATCTATTTAATGGTGAAAATGCCTATCATTATAATGACAATAAACTTTCTCAGATTAGGAATAAATCTGTTGGCTTTGTTTTTCAATCTTTTCAGCTGATTGAAAACAATACTGTTTTTGAAAATGTCGCTTTACCCTTATTATATGGCGGAATGAAATCTGGAAATACGAAAGAATTAGTGTTAAACGCCTTAGAAAAAGTCGGCATTGCAGATAAATATAACAAATTACCTAAACAATTATCTGGTGGACAACAACAAAGGGTTGCGATTGCTCGAGCTCTTGTCAGTAATCCGAGTTTTATTGTAGCTGATGAACCAACAGGCGCTTTAGACACACATACATCTGCTGATATTATGGAGTTGTTTCAACGATTGAACGAAGAAGAAAAGGTAACGATCTTGATGGTCACTCATGATAGTGAGGCAGCACAATATTGTAAACGTGTGATTACTGTAAGAGATGGTGAGATTATTGAAGGAGGGGTTGGCTATGCGTTTTAGTGAAATTTGGAAAACCTCTTTAAAATCAATCTTAAAAAATAAAAGGCGTAGTTTTTTGACTATGATTGGTTTAATTATCGGTGTATCCTCTGTGATTACTATTTTTTCTATTGGTCGTGGGTTTGAGCGATATGCGGCTGATTTTATAGGATTGGATAATTATGATTCAAGTATATATTTCAACTTTTCTCCAACTGATCAATCTTTTTATGATACGAATTTACCTTCCTTTTCTGAAAATGACCTTGAGCGAATTGAAAGTGTTGATGGAGTCAAAGGTGTGGAATACTATGACAATGAAGAAAAAGGTGCCAAGTATTATGCACAAAAAATTGATGAAGCTAGCAGCGCTTCTTCAGAAGGTTCGTTTAAATTACTAACATCTAAAGGAACGGAAGTAATTTATGGACGAAATATAAATGAAACAGATAATGTGAATCAAAATAAAGTGATGGTTATTAATGAAAGTATTGCCAAAGCAATAAAAAAAGATAATCCAGAATCACTTGTTGGAAAAAGTTTAACGATTCAAGGTCAATTATTTGAAGTTGTCGGTATTATGGAAGATAGAGATAACTCAGGTTTTATCACAACACAAGATAATTACGTTGTGGTAGAAGTTCCTCAGGCAAGTTATGAAGAGTATTTTGATAATCCTAAAGATTCGATTTTAATTCGATTGGCTACGAACGCAGACCCAAAATCAGTAACAAAAGATATTGAGAAAATACTGGATAAATATGGCTCTGTTAGAAGTATGGGGGCTTATAAAAGCCAAGATTTAGCAGGACAAGTAAAGCAACTTAGAACAATTTTGACTGGCATTACTGTTTTGGTTTCAGTTATTGGTGGTATTTCGTTATTTATTTCTGGGATCGGGGTAATGAACATGATTTATATTTCAGTCTCTGAACGAACGAAGGAAATTGGCGTACGCCGTGCCATGGGCGGAACTAAAAATAATATTATGATGCAATTCCTTTTAGAAGGAATCACATTAACTTTGATAGGTGGAATAATTGGATATGTAGTTGGTCTGTTGATTGGTTATTTAGTTGGAGCAGTCACACCATTTACTATTGTTCCGGATCTTTTTACAGCTATGCTCGCATTAGCTTTATCAGTAGGAATTGGTTTACTCTTTAGCTGGCTTCCAGCAAAAAGCGCTTCTAAAAAAGATATCGTTTCATTGATTCGTTAAAGAGGAAAATGCAGTTGAAATTAAGAGGAGCGAATTTCTTTTAAATACATCGCGTAAAGGTGCGGAATATTATTAATGGTCACATGACCTGCAAAAAAGAAGTCAGAAACGTGCTGAAAAAGACGGTTCTGACTTTTTTCATTAAGCAGACAAACATATTCTTTTCTAAAGATAGAAGTAAGAATCGTAGAGATACTGATCTATTGGAGTAAACTCCAAGTCATTAAGAAAGTTTGTCAAGTAAGAGACAATTGTTTTATAATAAAATAGACGAGATGTTTTAAAAATAGTGTAAAGGAGGTAGCAGACATGAACATAAAAAAAGCAAGTGAATTAAGTGGTGTTACTGCAGATACTATCCGATACTATGAACGAATTGGATTGATTCCACCTGTAAAACGTAGTGCTAATGGGATTCGTGATTTTGACGAAGAGGATTTGCGTTGGATTGTATTTAGTCGTCAAATGAGAAAAGCCGGATTATCTATTGAATCTTTGGTGGATTATTTGACGTTATTTCAAGCAGGAAGTGAAACAGTTCCTGCACGGAAAGAAATCATTGCTGATCAAATCAAGGAATTAAAGGAGAAGGCATTAGAATTAAACACAGCGATTGAACGATTGGAATTTAAATTGGTTAATTATGATGAGCACATGATTCCAGTTGAAAATACCTTAAGAGACTTTAATCAAAATAGACAACAAAAGATAAACAGCTTCTAACCGATTTGGTTTAGAAGTTTTTTTATTTTTCGGATAAACCTCTTGACTTAGAGTTCACTTAAAGAGTTAGACTATGATTAGTGGTAAAAAAGAATCACCACAAGGAGGAAATGCTATGAACTATGTAAAATTTGGAAATACAGGTATGGAAGTGTCAAGAATTTGTCTAGGTGCAATGGGCTTTGGCGATCCAAATAGCGGATTTCATGAGTGGGTCTTGGAGGAAGAAGAGAGTAAAAAAGTAATCAAAAAAGCTCTGGAGTTAGGAATTAATTTCTTTGATACAGCGAATGTATACTCATATGGTGCAAGTGAACGAATTCTTGGTAAAGCACTAAACGAATATGCCAATCGAGATGAAATAGTGGTTGCTACAAAGCTGTTTACTACAATGAAGAAAAATGTACCAAACAGCGGCGGACTTTCTCGAAAAGAAATCTTCCATCAAATCGATGCTAGCTTAGAGCGTTTGGGGATGGACTATGTTGATTTATATATTATTCATCGTTGGGATTACAACACACCCATTGAAGAAACGATGGAAGCTTTACATGATGTCGTGAAATCTGGCAAGGTCCGCTACATTGGTGCTTCTGCCATGTTTGCATGGCAGTTTGCCAAGGCTCAGGCGGTCGCAGAAAAAAATGGTTGGACTAAATTTGTTTCCATGCAAAACCACTTAAATCTTTTGTATCGAGAAGAAGAAAGAGAAATGCTGCCTTTATGTCAGGATCAAAAAATTGCAGTTACACCATATAGCCCATTAGCATCTGGACGTTTGACTCGTGATTGGAGTGCACAAACAAAGCGTTTTGAAACAGATAAAATGGCGCAGTCAAAATATGATACAACAGCAGATCAAGATCGCATCATTGTGGAACGAGTTGCTGAAATTGCGGAAAAACGCGGTGTTGAACGGGTGCAAGTAGCTCTTGCTTGGTTACTTCAAAAAGAACCAGTAGTCGCACCGATTATTGGCGCAACAAAAGAAAGTCATTTAACGAATGCTATTCCAGCTTTGGATTTAATGTTAACTGAAGAAGAAGTGGCATTTCTAGAAGAACCTTATGTACCACATGTAATTGTTGGACATAAATAAACGTATATATTTTATCATGGGTGGAGGAAGAAACGATGGCAAAATTCGAAGCAGTAAAAAACGGTGTGATTTTTCCTGCGGGAGAAAAAAATGAAACCTATGCACGCTATTTTATTGGTCAAAGCTACTTAAAAAACTTGGTTACAGATCCTAAGATCAATGTTGGTGTAGGCAATGTGACCTTTGAACCAGGTTGTCGTAATAATTGGCATATCCATCATGACGGATTTCAACTTTTATTAGTAACGGGAGGCGAAGGCTGGTATCAAGAAGAGGGGGAAACTGCCCAATTTTTAACCGCTGGAGATGTTATTGTTACGTATGATGGTGTAAAACATTGGCATGGTGCGACAAAAGATAGTTGGTTTGAGCATATAGCCATTACTGCTGGAACACCCGAATGGTTAGAGCCTGTTTCAGATGAAGTGTATGATGTGTTAAAAAATGAATAAAAGATGGGAGTCCTACTTAATGAAAAAACAAACTGCTGGTAGAGATTGTTTAGGAGCATTTGCGCCTAAGTTTGCGGAAATGAATGATGATGTCTTATTTGGTGAAATCTGGTCCAGAGAAGGGCAACTTTCAGCAAGGGATCGTAGTTTGATCACTTGTGCTAGTTTACTAACACAAGGGGCAGCGCAATTAGAAGCCCATATAAAAATAGCAAAGCAAAATGGTGTGACGAAAGAAGAAATAGTAGAGGTGATTACTCATTTAGCTTTTTATGCAGGATGGCCAAAAGCATGGTCAGCATTTGCTTTTGCAGAAGAGATTTATAGTGACTAGAAAATAGCTATTCAAAAAAGAAGTGGTTGAAATGTTATTTCGCCAGTTCTTTTTTGTATTTTCAGAATAGACTACGTTTAGATCTTTTCTTTTTTGTTAAATTTTATTCTAAAGTGAAGAATAGTCAGGGGGAAGCAGGGTAAAATAGTAAGCAGGACAAAATCATGTGGCTTAATAGACAATTCTATGTATGTTAAGTTTATTTTATTACTAAGAAAGTAGGTTATTATGAGAAAACGAGCGATCTTGATTATTCATGGGTTCGGGGGAAATGAGAAAGAAATTTTATATTTACATGAATACTTAAAGAAAAACAACCTCGCATCTTTTTGGATACGATTAACTGGGCATGATGGAAATAAACAAAATTTTTCAAAAGCGACTGCTGATCAATGGATAGCGGATGTTACAAGTAAATTAAATGAACTTGAAAAAACGTATACAGCGATTACATGTATTGGTTTTTCAATGGGGGGATTATTGGCCATTCAACTCTCCCAAAGAAAATCAGTAGATCAACTAATTTTATGCAGTACACCAATCTATTTGTATAACGCTAAAGTAATTATACAAGATATTATAGAAGGCGTGTTATACAAAAAACAAGAGCAATTGGCTTACTATTTTCGTTCAGCTCAAACAACGTCTATTCGTTCTTGCTTTCAATTTTTGTCGTTACTTCAAAAAACAAAGAAAAAATTGAAAAACAATACACAATTCTTGAGTGACAAAAAAATATTGATTTTACAAAATAGAAAAGATGAAACGACTCATTTTAAAAGTGCATACTATTTAGCGAAAGCTGGTAGTACAAATGTAACTTTAAAAATGTATGAGAATGGAAGACATCAGTTATTTTTGGGTGAAAATAAAAATATGGCTGTGGAAGATATCAAAAAATTCATTTTTAAATAAACACGAGGTACGAAACTTTCAGGTTCATTTAAATCGTTTTTAGATGGAATTTATGTATCTTGCTATAACGATGGAAGCGAGATATTAAGTAATGGTAAAAAAATAATGTTTTTCCTAATCAACTAGACGAAGAGAATTCATTGCATTTCTGCGAATTTGCAGAAAAGGAACTAAATGTAACCAGATTTTAGGTGTTGTGACAGCAAAAAATTAAGCATGTGCAGGTATAACTTGCGGGTTTGCTTCTTATTTTTCTCAAACATATAATAAAAAGTATTGCATGGATGGCATTTATATAGTAAGATGAGTAGGTCTGAAAAATCAATACCTTTACAAATAACTATCCTTGTCCCACTTCTATTGAAGTGGGCTTTTATATTGTTTTTTAGAGAGAACTTAATTAGGGAAATGTATGAATATTAGTATTTTCTCATAAAAGGATAAAAGTGTTTACTTCTACATAGTTGAGACGTATAATCATAAATGTAGTATAATTGTAATATTAAATTAATAGGTCATTTCATTCGTAAGGGTGGTTTAATTCCTCTTTTTTTTATCACAAAGGTATTGCAAATTAATCGTGCAAAAGCACTAGGAGGAACACATTTATGAATACAGGTACAGTGAAATGGTTTAACGCAGACAAAGGTTTTGGCTTTATTACTCAAGATAACGGAACTGATTTATTTGCTCATTTTTCAGCAATTCAAGGTGATGGATTTAAATCTTTAGACGAAGGTCAAAGCGTATCATTTGATATTGAAGAAGGTCAACGTGGACCACAAGCAGTAAATATCGTAAAAAACTAATTTGAATGTTTATAACGATCCCATTTCGGGGTCGTTTTTTATTTTACAGAGTGATGGAAAGCACCAATTAATTATGTAAGAGAATATCTTTTTAAATTATTATTTGGAATAGAAAATTTTGTATTTTTAAGTAATGAAATTCTTTTTATATTTTTTTAAAAAAATGTAAATTTCAGAGGCTTATTAGTTGATATTTATTTTAAAAAATAGTATTATAAATTCATACCAACAACAACCCTTTTTATTTTTTCATTTTACTCTTTTAGAGTAAAACTCCTTTTCCCATCTTCAATAGAAGATGGGATTTTTTATTATTGATAAATTTAGAATGTTACACGAACTAAAAGTTAAATGAATACTTGTTAATATTTAGTTTATTTACATTTTAATAAAAAAATAGTCAAGGCTTATTAGTTGATATTTATTTTGAAAAATAGTATTATAAATTCATACCAACAACAACCCTTTTTATTTTTTCATTTTACTCTTTAGAGTAAAACTCCTTTTCCCATCTTCAATAGAAGATGGGATTTTTATGTTTTAGTTTTTAAAAAAGTGAAAATATGTAATTAATATTTATATTTCAATAGAATAAATAAAAGGGAGCATAAAACGGATTAGGTTTTATGTTCCCTTTTCAATATAATCATTATCCAATCATAACACTCTCATCTGGATACTTGTATTTTGCTTGCTGCTTTTGTCCTTTAGTCAAAAGTGAAAAGCCCACAGTATAAATGCCTACTCTACCAATATACATCATCAACATAATGATCACTTTTCCTATAGAAGTAAGTTCAGGAGTTAATCCCATTGTTAAGCCTACCGTGCCAAAAGCTGAAAAAACTTCAAAAGCAACATATTCAATTCCGGAAGATTCTGGAATATTTTCAGTAACGGTTAAAAGCATAATTGAAAGGACGCAAAGCGTCAAAGTGATAAAAAATAATGTCAGGGCACGAAATACGGTACTATTTCGAATCGTGCGTCCTTGGAATTCAGCTCGTGTACGCCCTTTAAAAATTGAAACGATTTGAATTACTAATACGGCGAAAGTTGTGGTTTTCAGTCCGCCAGCTGTGGAACCGGAAGTTCCTCCAATATACATTAAAAAGATTGTTGTAATAAGTCCTGCATTCGTCATTTGCATATAATCAATCGAGTAGTAACCAGCAGTTCTTGGCGTTACAGACATAAAAAAAGTGTTTGCCACACGGTCAATAAAGTTGGTTCCAGTTGTTAAATTGGCTGCATTATGTTCTGTTAAATAAAAAATAATGAAGCCGCCAACCAATAAAGAAACGGTGGTCATCAAAGCGATTTTAGTATGCAAAGAGAATTTTCGTCTTTCTTTGTAATGCAATAAATCTTGCCAGACAATAAAACCAAGCCCACCTGAAATAATCAATGCTGCTACAACAAGTAAAACAAAAGGGTTGGATTGATAAGGGGTCAAACTGTCACCAAGCAAATCAAAACCAGCATTACAAAAACTTGAAATGGAGTGGAATAGTCCAAAAAATAATCCCTTTTTCCATCCAAATTCTGGAACGAACTGAATTGATAGTAAGATGGCACCGATTAACTGGATAATTGTTGCTAATTTAACAACATACATCATCAGGCGAAAGGCGCCTGACATATCATCTAGATTAAGAGCCTCACGGAGTAATATTCGAGTGCTCAATGTGATTTTTTTCCTCAAAATGAAATAGAGCATCACAGGCATTGTCATAAAACCTAAGCCGCCTATTTCAATTAAAATCATAATCACTATCTGTCCATATGCATTCCAGTGTAATGCGGTGTTAAGCGTGGTTAAGCCTGTTACACAGACAGCAGATACAGCTGTGAATAAAGCATCAATAAAGGGAGTTGCTTGTCCGCTACGGGAAAACACAGGTAATGTCAAAAGTGTTCCTCCGAGAAAAATTAAGAGAATAAAACCTAAAGCGATAATTTGAACGGCGGACAGCCGCTTTTTTATTTTTTGAGTAAATGTCTTCTTTTTCATTTTCACCTCGACTGAACGATTATTTTTAGACAATGGTTCGATTTCATTTGATAAAACTAAGTGTACCATTTTATGGAATAAATTCCAGTAATTTGAGAACGTGGTTAAGTGAATAGCACGTTGTTATTTAGCCGTTGAATAAATTAGAAAGGGAAAAAAGTTTTATTTATAAAAAGAAAACGCTTGTAAAAAAATAAATAATAGAGTATTATACAAATACAAACAACTTGTATGTACAAGTTAGAAGAGAGGAGCAAGAACATGGGCAAGTTTCAAGAAGAAGCAAAAAAATTGTTAGAGGAGGTTGGAGGCAAAGAGAATATTGCTGCTGTTTCACATTGTGCAACTCGGATGCGTTTTGTGTTAAATGATCCGAATAAGGCCGATACAGCAGCGATCGAGAAGTTTCCTTCGGTTAAAGGAACGTTCACTAACGCAGGACAGTTTCAAGTGATTATTGGTAATGAGGTTGCGCAGTTTTACAATGATTTTTCTGCTATTTCAGGAGTTGAAGGTGTTTCTAAAGATCAAGGGAAAGCTGTTGCAAAACAAAATTTAAATCCTGTTCAACGAGCGATATCGGTTTTAGCAGAAATTTTCACACCGTTGATTCCAGCATTGGTTATTGGCGGACTTATTTTAGGATTTCGTAATGTATTAGAGGGAATTCCTTTTGGCTTTTTAGATGGACAAAAAATAGTTGAAGTTTCACAATTTTGGAGTGGCGTGAATTCATTTTTATGGTTGATAGGGGAAGCGATTTTCCAGTTTTTACCAGTGGGAATTACTTGGAGTATCACTAAAAAAATGGGAACCACACAAATTCTTGGTATTGTCTTGGGAATTACATTAGTATCTCCGCAATTATTAAATGCTTATTCTGTAGCAAGTACTGCTGCCGCTGATATTCAGTTTTGGGATTTTGGATTCGCACAGGTTAATATGATTGGTTATCAGGCACAAGTAATTCCAGCGATGTTAGCAGGATTTTTACTTGCATACCTAGAAATATTTTTCAGAAAAATTATACCGCAAGCGGTTTCGATGATTTTTGTTCCTTTATTTGCATTAGTTCCGACAGTTTTAGCTGCACACGTTATTTTAGGTCCAATTGGTTGGGCTGTAGGTAGCTGGATTTCTGATATTGTTAATGCTGGACTAACATCCTCTGTGAATTGGTTGTTCGGCGCTGTTTTTGGTTTTATGTACGCTCCTTTAGTCATTACTGGTTTGCATCATATGACGAATGCCATTGATTTACAGCTAATCGCAGATTTTCAGTCAACGAACTTGTGGCCGATGATTGCTTTATCAAATATTGCTCAAGGTTCAGCGGTATTGGCAGTGGTATTTATGCATAGAGGGAATAAAGAAGAGGAACAAGTATCTATTCCTGCAATGATTTCATGTTATCTAGGTGTAACAGAACCAGCAATGTTTGGGATTAATTTAAAATATGTATATCCTTTTGTAGCTGGTATGATTGGCTCTGCATGTGCTGGACTCTTTTCTACATTATTTGATGTTAAAGCCATTAGTATTGGCGTAGGTGGTTTACCTGGAATTTTATCAATTGTTCCTAAGTATTACCTAGCCTTTTTCGGAGCAATGTTAATCGCTGTTGTTGTGCCGTTTATTTTAACGTATATTTTTAGAATGAAAGGTATTTTTAATAAACTTGATCCTGTTGATGAAGTGACAGGGAAATTATTTACAGAAGAAAATCAAGGATTATAGAGAGGAATTAGTGCGATTTTTTTAATACTTTATTCTCAATATTCATTTGTCCTAAAAGGATGAGAGAGACATAACTCTACAATTCATATCTCAGCCACCTGAAAATCGAGTACAGGCTGGAAGTAAAAGCAATTCCTTCTTTCACAATTTCTTTTTATGTAGAAAAATCAGCCACTATTTTTTATTAAAATAGTTGGCTTTTTTTGTTCTTTCAGGTAGACTAAATAAGGCTAAAAAAAAGGGAGAATGACAGATGGATATTTATTTAAAAAGTGCAATTTTACACATTATTGATCGTGAGACTGGAACTCCGGTGTTTTCAGCAAAAGAATTAGATTTAACGACAGAATATATTCGCGTTTATCTAACGAGTAAGATAACGAAGCTTTCAACAGCGCAAACCAAAACAGGAATTTTAGCGGAAGAAAGTGCGTTTGTTGATAAGATGCGGGGGATTCCCAATGATTTTATTCAAAAAAGTCAGCAACTTGCTCAACATTGGTATGATGTTTATTCAGGTAGTGAGGATGCTCCAAGTGCAGATGTACTTTTTATTTTATATGAATTAGATACAGTGATGCATTTAGCAATGATTAAATTGAACTATAAAGAGAGCTACACGCATTATGTGGATTATGAAGATGAAGCGGTTTACAACAAGCTGATTATTAACAGAGCAATATTGCCATCAAAATCGCAAAAACCAGATGAGGGAATGACGGTTAATCTTGATTCGTTAGCCTATGAATTATTAGAAAAACGATATGAATTTTCAGGTGAGAAAGTTTGGTATTTTTCAGAAAAAGTGATTGAATCTCAGCCTGCACCTTCTATTGAAGAAAATATGAAAGAAATCAAAAAAGCCGTAAAGCGAATTGGTAAAAAATTTAATGAAGATGAATTTGAGTTAATCGCATCTGTAAAAGAAGCTGTTTATGAAAGTATCGAAGAAACCGGTACTATTGATAATGAACAAGTAGCTGAGCTTGTATTTAAGGAAAACATCTCTGCAAGAATGGCCTATCAAGATGAAGTGAATGAATCAAAATTTGTTGACAAAACGCCACCTGTGAGAGAAGCTAGAGAAATCTCAGAAAAAAAGTTTGGAAAACAAAAGTTAAAAATGAGTAATGGAATCGAATTAATTGTACCAATAGATGTGTATAGGAACGGTGACTTGATTGAATTTGTTAATAATCCAGATGGAACAGTGTCTATCGTTTTAAAAAATATCGAAAAAATCAGTAATCAGTTATAAAAATGTATAAGCACTACCTCCTCGTTGTCTAATAAAGAAAAGCGAAGGGGGCAGTGCTTGATTAATTTTCCAGTTGTTCGAGTGCTTTTTTGGGGACGTCTTTTTCTGATACTTCTTCCCAACTAATGACCCCTTTACGAGGATTTACTTTTAATTTTAAATAGGCGTTAATGCGTAAAGGTTGATCTCTGATTTCTCTCAATTTTTGAACGGTTTTTTCCCCGCTACCATTAAAGGCCTTTTGTGTGTAATTGTATTCGGTATATTTTTCCCCATTTGAAAATTTTCCGCTTTTAACTTCTCCAGGTGTTTCGATCTGAGTATAATACGCTCTTCCGCCAAAATAATAATCATAGCCAAACCAAGAGATCCCAACTAAAAGTACAAATGGTAGGAAAAAAAATAATAGTTTTTTCAAGTTTTTCACCTCTTGGTTACAGTATGACTTTTTTTTGTTGAAAGTGCCATTGAATTGGCTTAAATTAATGTGACAATTTTGTTAGCAGATCATCAAATTGTTTCATTATTTAGTCAAGATATAGTTATACTTTTTTTAGAATCTCATGATACAATAAAGAAAATGAAAGGAAGGGATGAAACATGATGCCGTTTTATGGTATTTTTGATCCAACATATTTTTTGGTGATTATTGGACTGCTTATTTCGATGGCAGCTTCTGCTTACGTAAATAGTACCTTTAAAAAATATGATAAAGTACAAAGTAGAAATAATGTGACTGGCACAAAAGCTGCACAGTACATTTTAGAAAAAGAACATATTAATAATGTCGGTGTTCAACAAATTTCAGGGGATTTGACAGATAACTATAATTCCGGTAATAAAATATTGAGTTTGTCAGAGGCAACAGCTCAATCGACTTCAGTTGCGGCTATAGGTGTGGCTGCACACGAATGTGGGCATGCTGTACAAGATCATACAGGTTATAGCCCCTTAAAAATTCGAGCTGCGATTGTGCCAGTAGCGAATATTGGTTCAACAATCTCATTTCCGCTTATTTTAGTAGGAGTTTTGCTTAGCTGGAATCAGACATTGATTAATATTGGTATTATTGCTTTTTCTTTAGCATTACTTTTCCAATTAGTGACGTTACCCGTTGAGTTTAATGCTTCGCGTAGAGCGTTGAAAATTTTGTCAGAAGGCAGTATTTTAACTGAAGAAGAAGTGCCAATGGCTAGGAAAGTTTTGTTTGCTGCGGCATTGACCTATGTGGCAGCTGCGTTGGCTACCTTTTTACAATTACTGCGTCTAATTATATTGTTTGGTGGGAATAATCGTAGAGATTAAACAAAGGATGCTTTTGTTTTATTACCCCTATTTTTAAGAGTGTGTTATCATTATAATAGATAATGTGAGGGAGCTGATAAAATGAAAACTTCAACAAAAATTGGTCTGGGTTTAAGTGTTGCTGCAATTGCTAGTGTTTCTGTAGCAGTGATTGCATCAGAGAAAATTGTGAAAAAAGTTTATCATGTATCAAATCGTTTTAAAGCGAAGAAATTTGTGAACGATACATTTGGCGGCAATGAAAAACTTTTAGGAATTGTAGATGATTTATCTGACGATGAATTAGATTCTATGATGAATGTATTGGGCAAGGTCAAAGAAGGTAGAAATAAAATTTCTGCTTATGGCGAGTCGCTAAAAGATAATACAGAAAATATAAAAGATCGTCTTGTCCGTTTTGTCGAAGAAATGATTTAATTACAAATTGAAGTTTAAGAGGACGAAAAAACATTTAACGCTTAGAGAAAAGTCGGAATCCACGAAAATTGCTTCAAAAATTTTTGTGAATCCCGATTTTTTTATTTTGTAATCAGTAAGTAACAAAAAACGAGGTCATCCATTTTTTTTAACGAAAGCCCTGTCTGTTCATAGAATTTTTCAACACGGTAGTGGAGTGTATTTCTGTGCATGTATAAATCTTTCGCTGCGGAACTAATATTCCCTTGATTACGCCATAAAGAAAAAATAATCTGCTGCAGTTCACTTGTTAAAGTCAGTTGATTACGGAAGCTTTGAACGATTTGACTTTGCTCCATGGCTTTTTTTGTAAAATAATGAAGGGCAACATCAGTTAATGAAAAGGTGTTTTTTCCTTTCAATATAGCTGATTCTTCAGCAAAAATTTGTTGTTCTTCTTGAAAGACTTCAAAAAAAGAAGGATGATTTGTATAAAAATTACCGATAAACACAGTTGTTGAGGTATCGAAATCAGCGTCAAGCGTTAAAAAAATACTTTGCAATTCGTCATTCGTATAATAACCAGGTGCATATTTTTCGACAATGATTCCCTGGTTGTCTGTCGTGAAAAAGAAATCGACTTGGTGTTCAAAGATATCTTTAATACTATTTTCCCATTCGACTTGTAGAAAGTCTTTTGTTTTTTTTAGTTTAAATTGTAAAATACGGAATGTTCCTTTTCGCTCAACGATGATTTGCTCAAAAAGATACCCATACCAAGGATGTTTGGCTGAGTCGACCGTACGTAGTTTGGAAGGGAATAATTTTTTTAATAAACGAATTTCTGATGCTTTAAGTAATTCTTTTGGAATAATAAAGTATTGATCGCCAACTAATAGTGAAAGATCATTAGTAGTAGTTGGTTTGTGTTTTTTGATTTTGCCACTAGGATATAATTCAACTAATTCTTCAATAGTCATAGACACACCTCACGGATTTATTGTACCATGAATAGGATAAAAAAGTTTACTGATTACTAAATTGAAAGGCGGTAATAATTTGAGTGAAAAAACGTCCAACTTAACGATAGAAGAAAAAGAAACGTTCATGCAAGAAGCAATCAAAGAAGCAAAAAAAGCAGAAGGGATTCAAGAGGTTCCAATTGGTGCCGTTGTTGTGTTAGATGGAAAAATTATTGGGAGAGGACATAATCTTAGAGAAGACAGTCAAGATGCAACTGCACATGCAGAAATGTTCGCAATCAAACAAGCGTGTCAATCGTTGCATAATTGGCGTTTAGAGAGAGCACAATTATTTGTAACGTTAGAACCTTGTCCGATGTGTAGTGGGGCGATGTTGTTATCAAGGGTGGACGAAGTTTATTATGGCGCTAAAGATCCTAAAGGAGGCACAGCGGGAACGTTGATGAATTTACTTGATGATAACCGATTTAACCATGTAGCATACGTAGAGTCTGGCATTTTAGAAAAGGAATGTGGAGAATTATTGTCTAATTTTTTTAGATTATTACGTGAAAAAAAGAAACTTTTAAAAAATCAAAATAAGGACTAGCCAAGCGCTCAAAAATGCGGTATACTAAATCTTGCCGAAAGGCTAGGACAATGGTGGGCTTGCGAAGCGTGTCAGATCCGGAAGGAAGCAGCACTAAGTGAGTGCCGCCATGTGTCTGAATAAAATAGCTTAACAACGGACTTTTAGGTCTGTTTTTTTTGCTTAAAAAAGTGTAAGTACTATATCCTTTAAAGGATAATAGTATTCATCTTATCCACATACATTATTCTGAATTCTGACGCTCGATTAGTAAGTTTTTTAGTTATAATATAAGAGTGCGGGACATAATTCTAAAAGTTATAGCTCAGATTCCTAAAAAGCAAACAAAGGGCAGAAGGAACCCTTTCGGAAATAAGCTGAAATTCACAAAAATTTGAAGAACCATTTTCGTGAATTCCTTCTTATCTCTCGGGGCTAAACGCTTCTGTTCCGATCTTTTTGTTTAATAGATTACGCTTTATCATAAGAGATAATGAACGAGCCAAGTGCACTTTCAACTTTTTTGATTTTCACCACTAATTCATCTCCCTTTTTTACTTTAGGATTATCAGAAGAAATGAAATTAAGGTGTTCTCCAGCTTGGATAGTATAGCCTAATGGACCGTTTGGAACATACTCCAATACTTTAATTTTCACCGTTTTACCTTCTAAATCATCGCCAGCATTCAAAGCTTTTTCTGCTTGAGCTTCAGTGTAGTCTGGTTCAGCTTCTTTTTTTGAACCGCAACCTACCAATACAACAACTAAAAGCAATGCAACTAAAATAGTTTTTAACTCTTTCAAAATAACTCCCCATTCCTAAATACGTTAATTGTAACACTATGATTATAACATTATGTGCATGAGTTTTCTACGACGTGATAATTACAGGATGCGTCTGAACGGGTCTTGTTGGTATGGTGATCTATCCTTATTTGTCCGTATTTTTTTCAATTACTTTAAGTTAATTATTTTCTCGCCTAGTTTTTTTCCTGTCATACCTTGTGTTGCTGTGAGTTTGATTGGTGTAGTAGTATCATCCAAATCATAGGTGATAACAGCTTTTGCCGTGCTATTTGTTTTTATATTGTCTGCTTTTTGACTAGTAAATGGGGCGAATTTGTCATCTTGTGGAATTAATCCAACAAGTAATTTAGTGCGTTTATTTTCACTTTCTTGGGTTAGTTCGATACTAGACATCCAAACTGTCTGAGCAGAAAGTTTCTTTTTACTATGATTTTTTACTTCATAAATAATAGCTAGTTGGGGTTTTTCTCTTAGTAAGCTTTTATTAGCAGGTAAAACTTCAATTGACAATAGTTTTAGTGTAGCGGTATTGATTTTTAAGGTATCATTTTTAAAATAAACAGTCCTTTGTTTTTTTGAATTTGGAGGAGTAACAGTTGTGTGAGAGTCTTTTTTTTCAGTATTGATTTTGTTATCGGCACTGCAAGCAGTTAACGATAAACTAAAGATAGAAAAGATCACTAAGCTTAGTAATTTGTTCATTATTTGTCCTCTCTTTTAGTCGAATAGGGGTATAACCTATTATATAATAAACGTACTTTTAATGTCGCAAAACATTCAGTGATGACTAAAGGTTTAGAAGAGAGTGATAAAAGAACTCCGCTAGAAATAAAATGCCTATCCTCATGTTCCTAACGGAATCTAATTTTTTCTCTCCGTTTTTTTAATGCTGTTATTTTAACGGTTAAAAACTACGACCACCGCCACCAAATGTTCCACCCCCAGTTGAATGAGTGCTGCTTCCACCACCAGAACCGCCGCCAGAATTATTTTTGGGGATGCGACGAGTAGTAATAAATGAATGCATCAATGTATCGCTTCGTTTCGTCAAATTAAGGTGAGACTTTTCTCTAAATGGGTATTTGTATGTTCCAAATTTTAATTGGTATTTAGAGATGCTTGCTACAAAAAAGAGTCCGCTTAACAGGATTGCGACGATCAAGGCAATCATAATTTCAGTTTTTGTCAGTGATTTATAGCGTGTGATTTTTCCTGTTTCACTATCTATTCGATAATGACCACCAGGAACACCTTGCTCAAAATAGTGGGCTGTATTTTTCAAAAAACTTTTTGCTGCTTGAAAATAATGACCACTTTCCATACTTGCAGAGAGTTCATCCAATGTTTGATTAATTCTTTTGTCATCCATATAGTCGATCATATTGCCGGAAGTAGAGATGATAAATTTTCTTTTGTTCATATCAATATAAAACGTGATACCGTTTTGATCTTTACCAATTCGATCTAACAGATAGTAATCCGCAAATCGTTTTGGATCCATATCATTATCAGTATTAGTAACAATAAAAACACGTGCTTTTGATTTTGTTTCGAAAGGAGTAATCATTTGTTTTAATTCTATCGTTTCTTCTGGTGTAAAAAGTGACGCTTGATCATCGATTGAGTCACTTGCTGCTTGAACGGACATAGAGAAGCTGAAGAGTAAGCATACTAACGATAGGAGTGTAAAAATAAGTTTTTTCATATAAACCAACCTCCAATCAAGAAGACAGCTAATAATGTAGCAAAAATACCAAAAGTGAATACACCTAAGCGTTTATAGCTGATAGGGAGAATACCACTGACTTTCCCGGTTTGCCCATTCATAGCGTAATAATATACTTTATCTGATTTATCATTACTTCGGTAGGTTACAACCCAGATTGGTAAAAGCATATAGTGGTTTTCTTGGTTGTTTAATGAAATATCTGTTCGTAATTTATTTAATGTAGTGTAACCAGATGCTGTGTCTCTTAGTAAAGACTCAGAGTACTCTTTTAATTCTTCCTCTACAGCTTGCTTAATTCCTTCATATTCAATATCACGTTTTTCTGCTTGGAATCCAGCAAGGTATTGGCTCTTAAAAGAAACAGCTTTATCAAGTAAAAACGGTTGAACAGCTTCGACCATTTTTTGCTGTACATTTTTGGAAAGGGCATTTTTAATTAATTCTTTAAATGAAATGTTCCCTTGGCGTTCAATATCAAATTGTTTTGTCTCGGTGTATTCAATGTCTCCAACTCGCCAAATTCGAATAGTCGTTCCCATGGCATTCATTTGCCCATTAACCTCAGCATCGACAACCCAGTAAGGGAAGTAGACACCGGTCATTTTGTCAATTTGTTCTTTATTGAAAAAGTCTTTTGGGATAAACCACTTTTTCTTCGTCCAAGTTAAAAACTTTTCTACCGCTTCATCTTTTTCGATGGCAAAGGGTAAGACTTTTTCTGGAAGAAATTGTCCGCTTAAACGGCCGGATAAAACAACCGGATTGTGACAGTAATAACAATAAGTTGCAGCTGTGGTTGCTTCGGTAACGATTTGGGCACCACAACTTGGACAGTTAAATAACTCCATTGCCTCTTCATTTATATCGTCGGTTGTTTTAGAGGAAGAGGATTCTTCTTGAATAGAGTCGACATTATTTTCTAAATGCGCTTCTTGTTGGGCTTCTTCGTAAGCTGTAACCTCAGTTTCTGTAAATGCACTTAAACAGTATTCACAATGGAATTTTTGGTCTTTGGGATCGAATAACAAAGGACCACCGCAATTTGGGCATTTATGTGTAAAGGTGTCTGTCATGATAATTCCTTTCTTATTAGTAATATATAAACTTAAAAACACTGGTTAATTGAACAGAGAAATTGTTCGATTTTGCCAACGTTATTCATTAGATGCTGATTATTGGATTTAGAGAGTGGCTGGGACATAACTCTATGAGTCATACCCCAGCCACTTGAAAATCAAATAAACGATGGGAGCCAAAAGCAACTCCTTAGGAAATAAGCTTTTGTTCCTTTAGTATTTGTTGTTATAATGGAACACCTTGGAATGGCTTGCCGCAATGTGGACAAAATTTGGGAATGCCATTTGATAAGTCGACAACGCCTCCGCAATCATTGCATTTCATTTCCAATTTTGGTTTATCATCGGTTGGTTTAGGTGTGCCGCAATTTGAACAAAATTTGCCAGTATTTTCAGTACCGCATTGTGGGCATGCCCATGTTTCTGATGCTCCTTGAACTTGTTGTTGATTTTGTTTTTCTTGCATTTGTTGTTGATTGGATTGAGACGCTTGAGCAAAATAATTACCGCTTGTGTTCATGCCCATTCCAACGCCCATAAAGCCGTTCATTGCACCACCTTCATTACTTCCAGCAGCCTCCATCCCGCGTGCCATTGCTCCTTGAACATAGCCTTCGCGAACGCTAGGATCACCAAGCATAGCTCCTTGATTACGCATATTGATTAATTTCGTAGAATCATCTGTATAAGAAATGCTAGCTACGGCAACTGAAACAATTTCCATTCCACGCAATTCACGCCATTGATCATCTAGCACCTGGCTCATATAGTTGCTTAGTTCCAAGCTCTTAGAAGGAACATAAGAAATTCGTTCCCCATCAGCAGACATTTTATTGATCGCTGATTGAAGAGCGGTTAGAAACTCAGCTAAATATTGCTCGTTAATATCATCGATTTCCACTTGGCTTTTATTTCTAGGAATAGCATTGGTAAAGAATAATAAAGGATCTGTAATTTTGATTGAATAATTACCATGTGCACGTAAAAAAAGTTCTGCATTATAGAAATTATCGAAATAATTGATTGGCGAAGATGTGCCAAATTTGATTCCTTTGATTTCTTGTAAATTAATATAAAATACTTGTTGTTTTTGCGGTGTCACACCACCAAATTTTAAACGATCAAATGTTTCAGAAACAGCTTCTTTCAAAGAGCCGTTAAAGGCAGAAGGAGCAGAATCGTTTTTGACTGTATAGTAGCCTTCTTCTGCTGTGTAGTCGATGATTTTTCCGCCATCAACTAAAATCATCATCATATTTGGATAAACATGAACTACTGATCCATCGGTAATAACATCTTCAGTTCCTTTACGGTTTGCCCCACGTCGGTCGTTTTTTCGAACGAAGACACCTTTTGTCATTACTGTAGTATCACTCATAGTAGCAGGTTCGATTACTTCAACCCATTGATCCGCTAAGCCTCCGCTAATTGCGCTTGTTGCCGCCTTAATAATTCCCATTAAAATTCCTCCTAAAAGTAGTAAGTAAAAATATTATACCATAGGCAAAATAAACGTAAATACCTCTAAAGCCTGATAGGGGCAGCAAAATAAATTGTTGAGGAAAATGACTGAATCTATTTTGTTAATATTTTTCCTAAAAAAATTGTTTTTGTACATACTATTGATTTAGTAAGGTATAATAGATAAAAGTATTTAGATAAAAGGTTTGGGGGATCAGAACGTGCAAAGAAGTAATAGAAAACAGTCGAAAAAGCCAGTCGTTTTAATTGTTAGCGGTGTGGGAATCATTATACTAGCAGTTGGGGGCTATTTTGCTTATAGTACTTGGCAAAATGAAAAAGAGTTAAAACAAGCAGAGAAATCAGCAAATGTTTTTTTAGCCTCTCTCTCTAAACAAAAATTTGACAAAATTTCAGACGTAGTGAATGAAGCATCTGTGAAAGATAGTGGATATACCAATACCCAGCTTGTTGAAAAATATCAAACAATTTTTTCAGGAATCCAAGCGCAAGGAATCAAAAGTAAAGATGTAAAAGTAGTTCGTGGAAAAAATGATCAATATACGTTTACCTACAAATTAGAGATGACAACCCCTTTAGGGAAATTAGAGAATTTATCTTATAAAGCGACGCTCAAAAAGTCGGGGGAAGAGTATAAAATCGTTTGGGCTCCTAATTTGATTTTTCCAAAAATGTCTGGTCAAGACAAAGTATCAATAAATGTGGAACAGGCAGCCAGAGGGGAAATCGTTGATCGAAATGGTGAAGGTCTTGCTGTGAATGCAGCGTTCGATCAAGTGGGGCTTGTTCCCGGTAAGCTTGGTGAAGGGGAAGAAAGAGCAAAGAATATCAAGGATTTTAGTGAGCAATTTAGTATTTCTGTGGAAGATATCGAACAAAAATTAAAACAAAATTGGGTGAAACCTGATTCGTTTGTTCCACTGAAAATGTCTTTTGATCCGATTACCACTCTTACTAAAGGTGCGGCATCTCAAGATAAAATCGTTCGGTATTATCCATTAAAAGAAGCCGCAGCTCAATTGGTTGGTTATGTGGGAAACATTACTGCTGAAGATATTGAAAAAAATCCGAAGTTGAGCAGTTCAGGTGTGATTGGTAAAGTCGGTTTAGAACAAGCATATGATAAAGAACTTAGAGGGCAAGATGGTGGAAGTATCGATATCACTGATGAACATGGAGCAGTGAAAGAGAGTGTCCAAAAGGTTGGTAAAAAAGATGGTCTGACTATTAAGCTGACGATTGATAAAAATGTACAATCTCAAGCTTATGATATTTTTGTGAACCGACCAGGTAGTGCAGTAGTCATGAATCCTCAACAAGGCGATTTATTAGCGACTGTCAGCTCACCATCCTTTGATCCAAATAAGATGGCAAATGGTATTTCTCAAGCAGAGTATGATGCATACGCTAATAATGAAAACTTGCCATTTACCGCACGTTTTGCGACAGGCTATGCACCAGGTTCAACCTTTAAAACGATTACCGGTGCCATTGGGTTGGATGCTGGAACGTTGAAGCCAGAAGAAGAAATAGCTATTAATGGATTAAAATGGCAAAAAGATGCCTCTTGGGGAGATTATTTTGTCACACGTGTTAAAGAAGCGAGTCCAGTTAATTTACGAACAGCTCTAGTTAATTCTGATAACATTTATTTTGCAGAACAAACATTACGTATGGGGGAAGATACGTTTAGAAAAGGGCTTGATAAATTTATTTTTGGTGAGAAGCTAGACTTAGCGATTCCAATGAACCCAGCTCAGATTTCTAATGAGGACACATTTAAATCAGAGATTTTACTCGCTGATACAGGCTATGGACAAGGTCAATTATTAGTTTCGCCAATTCAACAATCAGCAATGTATACTGTATTTCAAAATGAAGGGAAATTAGTTTACCCTAAAATTGAGCTAAATAAAGAAACAAAGGTGAAAGAAAACTTAATAAGCTCGAATGCAGCGAACACGATTGCAACTGATTTGCTTGGAAGTGTGGAAGATGAAACAGGCTATGTCCATAATATGTATAATCCTGATTTTTCACTAGCTGCTAAAACAGGCACGGCTGAAATCAAAGATAAACAAGATACTGTTGGTAAAGAAAATAGTTTTCTGTTAGCGATGGATAGAAGCAGCAACAAGTTTTCAGCAATGATTATGGTTGAGGACTCCAGAAAAAATGATACAGCCACAAATATTAGTAAACCTCTGATTGATTATTTAGAAGCAAATTATAAATAAGAAAAATAATGTTTTGGTGTCGTACATTCATTTTTTTACGGAGAAATAAAAATATGCTACAATAAAACAACTATAATAAGGAAAGAAAGGGATTTATGTGCGGATTTTAGCAATAGATACCTCTAATCAAACATTAACGATTGCCGTTTGTGAAGAGCGAAAATTATTAGGACAACATACTATTACTGTAAAAAAAATCATAGCCTAACATTAATGCCGGCAATTACACAAGTAGTAAAAGAAGTTGGTTTAACACCCAAAGATCTTGATCGAATCGTTGTCGCTCAAGGTCCAGGTTCATATACAGGGTTACGAATCGGAGTGACCACTGCAAAAACACTGGCGTATACGCTAAAAAAAGAATTAGTTGGAATTTCTAGTTTAAAAACAGTTGCCGCAAATTGTGTTGGTATTGAAGGGATGATAGTCCCTATATTTGATGCAAGAAGAAACAATGTTTATACAGGAGGCTATGAGTATATAAATGGTACGCTAGAGACTGTGCTCTATGATCGACATATTTCTTTGGATTCATGGTTGGAAAAATTAGCTGAATTTCCTAATGTTTACTTTGTCGGTAGCGATGTTGAAAACTTTCGCAATCAAATTGAAGAAGCATTACCTACTGCTGAAATTTGTGATATTCCCAATTGGCAAATTCCAAATGGAGCGACGCTTTCAGAATTAGGCAGACTAGCTACGCCTGAAAAAAATATTCATCAGTTTTTACCAGACTATTTAAAACGAGTGGAAGCAGAAGAAAATTGGTTAAAAGAACATACGCCAGAGGTAGAAAATTATGTCGAAAAAATTTAATCTCATTCATAATATTTTAGGATTTTTTTTCAAAAACAGACCTTATGACGAAAAAGAAGTCGAAATTTCTAATGAAACCTATTTTGTTCGTGGTATTGTATTAGAGGATATTAAAGATTTACTATCTATTGAACGAGAAGTCTATGCAGGAGAACTTCCTTGGACAAAAACGGCTTTCTTAATGGAGTTACAATCCTCTGATCCTCATTTATACTTACTTATTCAAAAAGACGAGCAAACGATTGGATTTATTGGTTGTCGCATCTTTGGAAAAGAGGCGCACATCACAAATGTCGCTGTAATGACAAGGTATCAAGGCAAAGGGATTGGTAGTTTTTTAATTCGAGAAATCCAGCAATTTGCGACGATGAATCATTGCGATAAAATTTCTTTAGAAGTCAGATTAAGTAATAAAAATGCTCAACGTGTGTATCGGCAACTTGGTTTCATTTCCAATACAATCAAACCAGATTATTATGAACAAGATAAAGAAGATGCGTTGGAGATGATTTTATTTTTAAAAGAAGTGTGAACGAATGTATTATACAAAAAAAGAAGTAGCAACTGAACAAGGTGCAGATAAGATTTGGCATTTAAGTGAAGCCTCTTATGATCACGGATCTCCATGGTCAAAAGAACAGTTTAAGCTGGATTTAGCTAATGAAACAAGTGAATATCTCGTTTTAGTGGACAAAGAATGCTGGATTGGATTTGTTAGTTATCAGCTGATTTTAGATGAAGTTGAAATCACGCATGTAGCGATTCACCAAACGTATCAAAAGCAAGGTTACGGCTCTGAACTTCTAAGAAAAGCTGTTCAGGAGTTTGTAAAAAAAGACATTCTTCAAATTTTTTTAGAAGTTCGCAGCTCTAATGTACCTGCGCAAAGGCTGTACGAAAAAATAGGATTTAAAATGATCCGTCGTCGTAAAAATTATTATAGCCATCCTAAAGAAGATGGGTTCGTTATGTGTTTAAATGTTAAGGAAGTGAGTCTATGACTTTTTTTAGTAAAGAAAGAAAATTGATACTAGCAATCGAAAGTAGTTGTGACGAAACAAGCGTTGCGGTTATTGAAGATGGCGATAAAATTTTAGCGAATATTGTGGCCTCGCAAGTAAAAAGTCACCAAAGATTTGGCGGGGTTGTTCCAGAAGTTGCTAGTCGTCATCATGTAGAAGAAATTACATTATGCATTGATGATGCGTTGGCTGAAGCAAACGTGGAGCCTGAGGAATTAAGCGGCGTAGCTGTAACGTATGGACCAGGATTAGTCGGGGCATTATTAATCGGGTTATCTGCTGGGAAGGCATTTGCTTGGGCGCATGATTTACCGTTGATTCCTGTCAATCACATGGCTGGACATATTTATGCTGCTCACTTTGAAGAACCACTACAATTCCCTTTAATGGCATTGCTGGTGAGTGGTGGACATACAGAATTAGTGTATATGAAAGAAACCGGATCGTTTGAAATCATTGGTGAAACAAGAGATGATGCGGCTGGCGAAGCCTATGATAAAGTAGGTAGAGTTTTAGGGTTAGCTTACCCTAGTGGAAAAGAAATTGATGAGTTGGCTCATAAAGGGGTAGATAGCTATCATTTTCCTAGAGCGATGATTAAAGAAGACAATTATGACTTTAGCTTTAGCGGGTTGAAAAGTTCGTTTATTAATACCGTTCATAATGCTGAACAGAGAGGTCTAGAGCTATCGACGGAAGATTTAGCTGCAAGCTTTCAAGCAAGCGTGATTGATGTTTTAGTAGATAAAACAATCCGAGCATGCAAGGAATACCCAATTAAACAATTAGTCATGGCAGGCGGTGTCGCTGCAAATCAAGGATTGCGTACGAGATTAAGTGCTGAGGTGAAAAAAGAACTCCCCGATGTGACTTTTATCGTTCCGCCGCTTAGATTGTGCGGGGATAACGCAGCGATGATTGGTGCAGCCGCTTTTGTAGAAGCAGAAAAAGGGCATTTTGCTGATTATTCTTTAAATGCTGAGCCCAGTCTTGCTTTCTCTGCAATTTAAGCAGATGAGACTATGCAGATAGAAAAAAATTTGCTATAATAAATCGAGTTTAAGAAGGATTCAGTGAAAAAGAGAGTACTTCATTTTAATTAACAAAGCGATTTCGGGAGGGTGAGAGCCGAAAATAATGAAATGAAGGAAGCGCACTTTGGAGAATCTGCAGATGCAGACGGCAATCTACCGTTATCAGATTAAGTGGGTTCATATTTTTATGGACAAGTAGAGTGGTACCGCGGGAAAATCTCGTCTCTGGTGTTTTTTAACACTAGGGATTTTTTGTTTTTTCGTAAAAATAGGTTAATTATAATGAACGAACAAACTATTATTTTATAGGAGGATACACTATGAACAATAAAGAAATCGTCGCAAAAGCGATTCATGATGCAGTAGCAGAGGATTTATCATTGGAGCAAGTGACACAACTGTTAGAGAATCCAAAATCAGTTGAACATGGGGATGTGGCTTTTCCAGCTTTTTCACTAGCTAAAGTTTACCGTAAAGCACCACAGCAAATTGCAGCAGAGTTAGCTGAGAAAATGGATGGACAAAATTTTGAAAAGATTGAAGTTGTCGGTCCATATTTAAATTTCTTTATGAATAAAAAAATGATTAGCCAAGCAGTGATTGGTCAAATTGCTAAACAAAAAGGGCATTACGGAGATAGCACAATTGGAGGTAATGGAAAGGTACCAATTGATATGTCTTCACCGAATATCGCCAAACCAATTTCAATGGGGCACCTTCGTTCTACAGTTATTGGAAATTCCATTGCATTTATTTTAGAAAAAATTGGCTATGCGCCAGTTCGTATCAATCATTTGGGGGATTGGGGAACGCAATTTGGGAAACTGATTGTTGCTTATAAAAAATGGGGCTCTGAAGAATCGGTTAAAAATGCGCCAATCAATGAATTGCTGCGTTTATATGTCCATTTTCATGAAGAAGCCGAAACTCAGCCTGAGTTAGAAGATGAAGCACGCGCGTGGTTTAAAAAGCTAGAAGAAGGCGATCAAGAAGCGACAGAATTATGGCAGTGGTTCCGTACAGAATCATTAAAAGAGTTTGACAAAATTTATTCAATGCTTGAAGTTTCGTTTGATTCTTATAATGGTGAAGCCTTTTATAATGATAAAATGGATGAAATTGTGACAATGCTTGAAGAAAAACATTTGTTGCAAGAAAACGAAGGGGCAGAAATCGTTGATTTATCTGCATATGACTTAAATCCAGCTTTAATCAAAAAATCAGATGGGGCAACGCTTTATATCACACGTGATTTAGCAGCAGCGTTGTACCGTAAACGCACATATGACTTTGCAAAATCACTTTATGTTGTAGGAAACGAACAAAGTAATCATTTCAAACAATTGAAAGCAGTATTGAAAGAACTTGGTTTTGATTGGTCAGAAGATATGCACCATATTCCTTTTGGTTTGATTACACAAGGCGGCAAAAAATTATCTACTCGTAAAGGTAAAATTGTTCTGTTAGAAGAAGTGCTGAATGAAGCCGTTGAATTGGCAAATAAACAAATCATGGAAAAAAATCCTGATTTGCCAAACCGTGAAGAAGTAGCAAGACAAGTAGGAATCGGCTCTGTTATTTTCCATGACCTGAAAAATGATCGTTTGAATAATTTTGATTTTGTGTTAGAAGAAGTTGTTCGTTTCGAAGGAGAGACAGGACCTTACGTTCAATATACGCATGCTCGTGCGATGAGTATTCTTAGAAAAGCAGAATTTACAATTGATGAAACAAAAAATTATGAGTTAAACGATAAAGAGAGTTGGGAAGTGGTTAAACTTCTACAAAAATTCCCTGAAATCGTATTACAAGCGGCAGAAAAATATGAGCCATCAGTCATTGCGAAACATGCAATCCAAGTTGCTCAAGCATTTAACAAATATTACGCCCATGTAAAAATCTTAGCGGATGACGAACAAAAAGAATCACGTCTAGCTCTTGTTTATTCAATGGCTACAATTATCAAAGAAGATTTACGTTTGTTAGGTTTACACGCACCAGAAGAAATGTAAAAAAAGAGAAATAAGTCTGGAACGAATCGTTCTGGGCTTATTTTTTATAAAAAATAAAGTAATATATTTTTAAAGCAAATATTAAAGTTTGTTTACGGAATTCAAAAATCCTAGTATTTAGAAAGACTGAGTGCTATACTTTCATCAAGTCAAAAAGACGTTTAAAAAGGAAATATACATAGACAAAATTACATAGCTCTTTGAGTCAAAGGAAGAAATATTGACGGATCTGTTTAGCTATATGAAAAAGGTGGAACCAGAATTAATGACTGAAAAATGGCGTGAAGATCAAGAATATATGTCGTATGTGGAAGATTTATTGGCAACTGAGGAAGTACAACGTTTAGGTAACTATACACAGCATGTTCATTCGACTCGTTTAGATCATTCAATTAGCGTTTCTTATTACAGTTATAAACTAGCTAAAAAATGGAATGGTGACGCTAGAGCTACTGCTCGTGCAGGGCTTTTACATGATTTATTTTACTATGATTGGCGCACAACTAAGTTTGATGAAGGTACGCATGCATATATGCATCCAAGAATCGCAGTCAAAA
The DNA here is from genome assembly GCF_002140715.2 of Enterococcus sp. 4G2_DIV0659. NCBI lineage: Bacteria > Bacillati > Bacillota > Bacilli > Lactobacillales > Enterococcaceae > Enterococcus > Candidatus Enterococcus mansonii. Next base: position 3,233,902 of record NZ_NGLE02000001.1, read on the forward strand.
ACGCGGAGAAATTAACTGAGCTTTCTGATTTAGAACGAGATATTATCATTAAGCATATGTGGGGAGCAACTATTGCACCGCCGAAATACAAAGAAAGTTATATTGTTACGATGGTAGACAAATATTGTGCAGTAAAAGAAGCATCTGAACCAATGACTACATCATTAAAAACAAAATGGCGCCAATACTTTGGCAAAAAACAATCTATATAAAAAATGCAAAGACTAATGTAAAAGTAACTCTAAGAAATAACTAGGAGTCGCTTTTACTCCCATAAATTTTTAGGGAACTGAGAGATAACTTTTTAGAGTTATTTCTCAGTTCCCTTTTTTATTATTTAGGAAGTGGTAGTTTCTAACTGTTTCAGTCGCTTAACCGCTTTGAAATAAGAAGCAAGTAAAACGATAACTGAACCTGCCCAAGCAAGTGGAGAGGCTAAAGCAGCTCCGAGAAAACCAAGTGAGGCAGTCAATGTAACTGCGGCAAACGAACGCATTACTAGCTCCATTAAGCCAGCTAATGTAGGAATCGCACTTTGACCAAGACCTTGAAGTGTGTACCGTATAATAAATAAAATTGCTAATAGCCAGTACATACTGCCATTGACATTAAAATAAATTTGAGAGAGGTTTAGTACTTGTGTTTCTTTTGCACTAACAAAAAGAGTGACTAAATTTTGTCCAAATAACACAACAATTCCACCAGCTAATAAACTAAACCCAATACTCATAATCAAACACTGATTAACACCTTGTAAGATACGTTTGTATTTTTTTGCCCCATAGTTTTGAGCGGTAAAGGTTGCCATGGCAATGCCAAAAGACATCATTGGCTGTGTTGCAAATTGTTCAATTTTTCCAGAGGCTGCTTGTGCCGCAACAACATCTGTGCCGAGACTATTCAATGCTGCTTGCAAAATAATTGCCCCGATAGCGATAATAGACGATTGGAAGGCCATCGGTAATGAAATGTTTAAATGTGATTTAAATTCGTGTCGATCGATAGAAAAATCTTTTTTACGCAACTGAAGATTAGGAATTTTCCATCGAATATAAATGACACATAAAATACTTGAAATAACTTGAGCGGTTACGGTTGCAATACCAGCACCAGCCACGCCCATATGGAAATTGATGATCAAAATTAGATCTAAAACAACATTGATGATGCTTGCAATGATTAGAAAAAGAAGAGGTGTTCGACTATCTCCTAAAGCTCGAATCACGTTGGAAAGTAAATTAAACGCCATTGCAGCAAAAATCCCTAGGAAAATAATCGATATAAATACTTGTGCATCGTCAATAATTTCTTTTGGCGTTTGCATTAGTTCCAGCATTGGATGAACAAAAAGCAAACTAAGGATAGTTAAAAAGACGGTTACAATACCGCTGATGATAATTCCTGTTGCAAAACTTTTTTTCACGCCTCGATAATCTTGCGCACCAAAACGTTGGGAGGTTAAAATTGAAAGCCCAGCCGTTAAACCTTGCGCAAATCCAATAATTAAAAAAGTAATACTTCCAGTAGAACCAACAGCTGCTAATGCATCTTTTCCTAATGTTTGTCCTACAATAATCATATCAGCCATATTATAAAATTGTTGAAAGATATTGCCAATCAATAAAGGGATGGTGAAAAGAAAAATAAGCTTTGCAGGATTGCCATGTGTTAAATCTTTCAAGGAAAACATCCTTTCATAAAAAAACAAGAATCGACCAGTAAATGTTAAATAATAGTATAAAAATTTCCTATTCATAGTAGCACAATTTTGATGATTTGCAAGTGCTTTATTAGAAAGATTAGAGGGAGAGGAAAAGAAGAAAAAAATTATCGTGTGAGTCAGTTCTTTCTCGTTTCTTTTCATAAAAATTGTTATAATTGATCATCATAGATTTAAGAAGTGGTATGATAGAATCATTGATTGATTTTAAGAGGAGTTGAGAGAATGAAAAGTGAGCGATTTAAACCAATCAAAATAGGCCTATATATGATTAAATGGCTAATAATCGCATCAGTGATTGGCGTATTAATGGGAAGCTTGTCAGCATTTTTTTGAAAAGTTTAGATAGCGTAACGCAAATACGTTTAGATAATCCTTGGCTATTATTTTTACTACCGATAAGTGGAGCTATTTTTGCATTCTTATATCAAACATTCGGTAAAAATGCTATAAAAGGAAATAACCTTGTCATAGACCAAGCCAATGGAGAGCAAGAACATATTCCGTTAAGGATGATTCCGTTGACTTTATTTGGCACAATTACAACCCATCTATTTGGCGGTTCTGTTGGACGAGAAGGAACAGCTGTACAGATGGGAGGAACCGTGGCAGATGCAGTAGGTAGACTGTTTCGGTTGAGTAAGCTAGAAAGAGAAATCGTGATTATTAGTGGAATAAGTGCTGGTTTTAGTTCTGTATTTGGAACACCTTTAGCCGGAACTATTTTTGGTTTAGAGGTGTTGGTGATTGGTCGATTGAGATCGGATGCTCTTTTTCCGAGTTTTTTTGCTGCATTTTTTGCAAATATGGTGACCGAATCTTTTGGTGTGACCCATACACATTATAATATGGGGGGGATTCCAAGCTGGTCTTTGATTTTATTTGTTAAACTTATCATTGCTGGTATTTGTTTTGGGCTTGCAGGTTGGTTATTTAGTCGCTCAATTGTCTATTTAAAAAAGATTTACGCACAGTGGATTGACAATGTTGTTTTGCGTAATTTTGTAGGTGGAGTGATTGTGGTGGCCGCTGTTTTTATTTTGCAAACACAGCGTTATTTAGGCTTAAGTTTACCATTATTAAAAGATGCTTTTAGTGGAGAGGCTTTTTGGTTTGATTTTCTTGGTAAGCTCTTTTTTACAGTGTTGTCTTTAGGCGCAGGGTTTCAAGGAGGAGAAGTCACTCCTTTATTTGAAATAGGCGCGACGTTAGGGAGTAGTTTAGCAGTGCTTCTCCATCTTTCGATTCCATTTTTAGCTGGTTTAGGTTTTATTGGTGTTTTTTCAGGAGCAACGAATACCCCGATTGCTTGTTTTATTATGGGAATTGAGTTATTTGGTAGTGAAGCGGCTTTATATTTATTTATGATTTGTTTGATTAGTTATATGTGTTCGGGAAACGCAGGCATTTATTCTGCACAAAAAATAGAAGTAGAAAAAGGGGATTTATTCTTGCCGATTTGGATGAATTGGAAAAATAAAAATAGAGAACCTAAGCTATAGAATTATCTTCTTAGGCTGTGGTAGACTAGTAAATGAGGTGAAGGCATGAAAGATTATCAATATCCTTTAGATTTAGACTGGACAACTGACGAAATGGTGATTGTTACAAACATGTGGTCAGCGGTGGAAGAAGCCAATGAGACTGGTATCGATACAACTGTTTTTTTGGCTAAATACAAACAATTTAAAACTGTAGTGAAAAGTATCGGTGAAGAAAAACGTTTAGGAAATGAATTTCAAAAAGCATCAGGTTACTCACTGTATCGAACGGTTCAACAAGCGAAAAAGCAAGAGTCGGGTAGATTAAAACTGGGAGCTGATTAAAATGACAACGGAAAAAATGATCATTGAAATCAAAGAATGGCTAAAAGAAGCAGCAGGTTATATAAAGGTAAGCTTGACAAATGAATTAAGTATTTCACAAAAATCTGGACGAACAGATTTAGTAACAAATATCGATGAAGAGACCCAAGCTTTTTTTATCAAGAAAATTAAAGAGCACTATCCGAATGATCGGATTTTGGCAGAAGAGAAAGGGTTTAACAAGATTGATTCTCTAGCAGGACGTGTCTGGATTATTGATCCCATTGATGGGACAATGAATTTTGTCATGGAACAAGAGAATTTTTGTATTATGATTGCTGTGTTTGAAGAAGGACAGGGGCAATTAGGCTTTATTTATGATGTGATGCAGGACGAGTTGTATTGGGGTGGTAAGCATCTAGGTGTAATGTGCAATGACGAAAAGGTAGATCCCCCTAAAGATGCACGTTTATCCGAGGGTCTTATTGGAATGAATGCCTATATGTATGGTGAAAATATTTACTCAGCAAAAGAGATCGGACACGCAAGCATGGGTGTTAGGATTAGCGGGTGTGCAGGTATTGAATTGATTGCCATGCTAAAAGGAAATCATATTGGTTATGTTTCTAATTTGAGTCCATGGGATTATGCGGCTGGCTTGGTTTTACTAGATGAATGCAATTTTAAGTATTCTACTATAGAAGGAAGTCCGCTTTCATTTTCTGGAAGAGAATATTTTTTAGCAGCAACTCCTCATGCGTATAAAGAGATTCAAGAAAGATTTATTTTAAAATAGATAAAAAAGTTGCTTTATCAGTTTAAGTATGTTAGATTTTCAAAAAATAGCAAAAAAATATGAAATTTTCATGATTTTTGCAAGCTTTAGACTATATTTCATGAAAAAAGTTTGTTATAATAAACAGTCGGATTTTATATGAACAAGTGACGTAAGGCAAAAGGATAAGGAGCAATTACATTGAAATACAGAGAAGATATTAGAAACGTAGCAATTATCGCCCACGTTGACCATGGGAAAACAACATTAGTGGATGAACTTTTAAAACAATCAGATACTTTAGACGGACACACACAATTACAAGAACGTGCGATGGATTCAAACGCTATTGAAAGCGAACGCGGAATCACGATCTTGGCCAAAAATACAGCGGTTGATTACAACGGCACTCGTATTAATATTTTAGATACACCTGGACACGCGGACTTCGGTGGTGAAGTAGAACGTATCATGAAAATGGTAGACGGCGTAGTTTTAGTTGTTGATGCCTATGAAGGAACAATGCCTCAAACACGTTTTGTATTGAAAAAAGCATTGGAACAAAAAGTAACACCAATCGTTGTGGTAAACAAAATTGACAAACCATCAGCACGTCCTGAGCACGTGGTTGATGAGGTCTTAGAATTATTCATCGAATTAGGTGCAGATGATGATCAATTGGATTTCCCTGTTGTTTATGCATCAGCTTTAAATGGTACGTCAAGTGATTCGGATAATCCAGAAGATCAAGAACCAACAATGGCACCAATCTTTGATCAAATTATTAAACACGTGCCAGCACCAATTGATAATTCAGACGAACCCTTACAATTCCAAGTATCATTGTTAGACTACAATGATTACGTAGGACGTATTGGTATTGGTCGTGTTTTCCGCGGAACAATGAAAGTTGGCGATCAAGTTGCTTTAATGAAATTAGATGGCAGCGTGAAAAATTTCCGTGTTACAAAAATCTTTGGTTTCTTTGGGTTGCAACGTGTTGAAATCAATGAAGCAAAAGCTGGTGATTTAATTGCCGTTTCTGGTATGGAAGACATCTTTGTTGGTGAGACAGTTGCTGACGTAGCACACCAAGAAGCTTTGCCAATCTTGCATATTGATGAACCAACATTACAAATGACATTTTTAGTGAATAACTCTCCATTTGCTGGTCGTGAAGGTAAATTCGTGACAGCTCGTAAAATTGAAGAACGTTTAATGGCAGAATTACAAACAGACGTATCATTACTTGTAGAACCAATTGGGCCAGATTGTTGGACAGTATCCGGTCGTGGAGAACTTCATTTATCTATCTTAATTGAGAATATGCGTCGTGAAGGATATGAGTTGCAAGTATCACGTCCAGAAGTTATTGAACGTGAAATTGAAGGTGTAAAATGCGAACCGTTTGAACGTGTTCAAATTGACACGCCAGAAGAGTATATGGGTAGTGTAATTGAGTCATTAAGCCAACGTAAAGGTGAAATGCAAGATATGATTCATACTGGAAATGGTCAAATTCGCTTGATTTTCTTAGCACCAGCTCGTGGTTTGATTGGTTATACGACTGAGTTTTTATCAATGACTCGTGGATACGGAATCATGCACCACACATTCGACCAATATTTACCAATGATTCAAGGAACAATTGGCGGACGTCATCAAGGCGCGTTGGTTTCAATCGATACTGGTAAAGCAACTACTTACAGTATTATGAGTATTGAAGAACGTGGCACCGTCTTTGTAGAGCCTACAACAGATGTTTACGAAGGAATGATTATCGGTGAAAACAACCGTGATAATGACTTGACTGTAAACATTACAAGAGCAAAACAAATGACTAACGTTCGTTCTGCTAATAAAGACCAAACATCTGTAATCAAAAAAGCAAAAATCCTTACATTAGAAGAATCATTAGAATTCTTGAATGAAGATGAATATTGTGAAGTAACACCAGAAAGCATTCGTTTAAGAAAACAAATTCTTAACAAAAACGAACGTGAAAAAGCAAGTAAAAAGAAAAAAGTAGCTGAATAAACAAACCATTTAAACGTTCAAGCGATTTTATTTTGTTGATGAAAATGGTTGAAGAGAGGTTGAGAAAAAGTGCTGATTTTCGAAGAAGTTACTTTTTTCTCATCGTTTATTCGACTTGAGAGAGTGAAACAAAACTGATTTTTAGTTTTGTTTCACTCTTTTTGTGGATAACTACTGATGAATTATGGATAAAAATGCGTAGTTTATTATTAGAAGGCTTAATTTAAAAGGATTTTGGTTCTGAATGGGAAAAAGAAAAAGTTTCACACGAAGTGAATTGTTTCACGCTAAACCTTGCCCCCTCTTGAATTGGCTTATAGTGCATGCTAAAATAGCAACCAGACACAAAGAATGGAGCGGACTTCATGATTGACATAAAGAATTTATTAAAAGAAAAATTTGGATACGATGAATTTCGCCATGGGCAAGAAGAGATTATCAATCATGTGTTAAACAAAGAGAACGTTTTGGGAATTATGCCGACTGGCGGGGGAAAATCGATCTGTTATCAATTGCCAGCACTGATATTGGAAAATTTGACCTTGGTTATTTCTCCGTTGATTTCGTTAATGAAAGATCAAGTTGATGCGTTGAATATGATGGGAATTCCTGCAACATTTATTAATAGTACAATTTCACAACAAGAAATGAATAAGCGCGTGCAAATGGCTGTTAATCGTGAAGTAAAACTTTTATATGTAGCACCTGAACGCTTAGAATCATTTGATTTTCAACAGCTGTTGTTACATGTGCCAATTGATTTATTAGCAGTAGATGAGGCGCATTGTATTTCACAGTGGGGGCACGATTTTCGACCAAGTTATTTACGATTAGCTGAGATTATCGAACAATTCCAGCAGCAACCTGCTGTAATTGCACTGACAGCAACGGCAACACCTCAAGTAGCAGAGGACATTATTCAACAATTACATATTCCGACAAGCAATCAAGTTCAAACAGGGTTTGCTCGTGAAAACTTGGCATTTCAAGTGATCAAAGATCAAAATCGAGATGTATTTCTATTAGAATATTTAAAATTGAATAAAGATCAATCTGGCATTGTTTATGCAAGTACCAGAAAAGAAGTTGAACGAATTTATCATTTACTAAAAAGTAAAAAAATATCAGTGGGCATGTATCATGGAGGGATGAGTGAAAAGAGTCGTAATGACAATCAAGAACAATTTTTATTCGATCAATTGCAAGTAATGGTTGCTACGAATGCATTTGGAATGGGGATTAATAAAAGTAATGTTCGTTTTGTGATTCACGCTCAAATCCCTGGGAACATTGAATCTTATTATCAAGAAGCAGGTCGAGCAGGCAGAGATGGTTTGCCAAGTGATGCTATTTTACTATATGCGCCTCAGGATTTACAAATCCAACAATTCTTTATTGATCAATCAGAGATGATCATTGACTATAAACAAAAAGAGTATATGAAGTTAAGAGAAATGTCTCAGTATGCGAATGCACAGATGTGTCTGCAAAAGTTTATTTTAAGATACTTTGGTGAAAAAGGTTCAGATTGCGGGCGCTGTTCAAATTGCTTAGATGAACGGGAATTAGTGGATATTACAGTAGATGTTCAAAAAGTGCTATCTTGTGTAAAACGAATGGGAGAAAAATTCGGTAAAGGCTTAGTAGGAAAAGTGTTGACTGGGTCAAAGGATCAAAAAATTGACCAATGGCATTTCGACCGTTTACCCACGTATGGCTTATTAAAAGATCGGACCCAAAAAGAAGTCAACCAATTGATTGATTATCTCACTGCAGAACGATACTTACATCCTTCAGACGGACAATATCCGTTGCTTTCAGTTTCTCAAACAGGTGTTCAAGTTCTCTTAGGGAAACAATCAGTATTTCGAAAAGAAGACCAACGTGTGCGTAAAGTTGTTGTAAATGATGGTCTTTTTGAACATTTGAGAGCATTACGTATGGATTTGGCTCAAGAAGCGGGAGTACCTCCGTACTTGATTTTTTCTGATAGTACATTAAAGGAAATGTGTGAAAAATTGCCTAAAAGTTCCATACACTTGCTGCAAGTAAAAGGTGTGGGTCAGAACAAACTAGACAAATACGGACAACAATTTTTAGAAGCGATTGACAAGTTTGAACAGACGATGGATAAAGAATAAAAGACAAAAATATCAATCATTGAAAAATAACCAAACAGTCTTTTTACTTAAAGGGTACTTAAATTCAGAAAAGAGCGGGACAAACGAAAAATCAGTTTTGTTTGTCTCGCTCTTTAAATCCAAATAAACGGCTAGAAAAAACCAGCTACTAGGCTGTGCTTCCTGTACAATCTTAGTGCCAAAGTGCTAGGCGTTCAAGGCTTCGGAAATAAGCTGAGCACTATTATTTCGTTTTCTTTGATTTTAATATCTAATTTTGCCTAAACATTCAATGTTCTAGCTAGTACTTTGATAGCATCTTAAAATAGATTCTGTTACTATAGTAATAGTCTGACTATCAAATTCCAAATAGTTAGTAGTCTGTTTTCGATGGAAAACGAGTGAGGAGGAACGTAGATGAAAGATGGAGCAAAAGCTGGGATTTCTTTCGGATGTGCTCTAGCTATGGTTATTTCTTATGTGAATTGGCATAGTATATTGTGGGCTGTTTTTCATGGTTGTTTAAGTTGGTTTTACGTTATTTATTATGCTATTGTCTATGGACTCAATTAAAAAATGTAAGTATTGATAATAAAATGTCGTGTGCTTGTTCAAATTAGTTGGGAAAACTAAAATTTGCTACTTTTATTTATCCATCATTACGAAAAATTAATTTTTTTAATAGCGTGTTTTCAGAAAATTTCTGTTAAAAATAGAGCAAATTATGCTATAATTACATAATTAAGATGGGAGGTTGAGTACAGATGGAATCCATTTCAAAAGATTTTGCTGTTCAACTGTTAAACGAAGATGCACAAAGAATCCTGATGCTGATTCGCAATCAAAAAAATAGTCTCTGTATTTCCCAATGTAAAGCATTTGAAGAGGTCGTAGATACACAAATGTATGGCTTCTCTCGTCAAGTGACATATGCTATCCGTTTGGGGATTTTAAGTACAAAGCAAGGGCACCAATTATTGAGCGATTTAGAAAAAGAACTCAATCAATTATATAGCGACGTTTATGAAGAAACCTTAGAAAAAAAAGAGATTGGCAAGGAGGTTTAAACTTTGCCGAAAAAGATAAAAAAGAGACATCTGTTGGATTATAGTATTTTGATCCCCTATTTACTTCTCAGTGCGATTGGTTTGATTATGGTTTACAGCTCAACTTCTTCTTTATTAGTATCAAAAGGAGAGCCGCCAACAGGAATGGTTATCTCTCAGTTACAATTTTGGATTTTGAGTTTAGTAGGAATGTTTTTTATTTACAAAATGAAAACAGCTGTTTTTCAGAACAAAGGATTCATCATGTTTGCGATTTCAGTGATTTCATTTCTGCTTTTAGCAGTTAAATTTACACCATTAGGAAAAAATATAAATGGTGCTTCTGGTTGGATAAAGATTGGTTCATTTTCCATGCAGCCAGCTGAATATTTAAAAATCATGGTGATTTGGTATCTTGCTTATATTTTAGGAAGAAGACAGAAGTACATTGATAAAGAGTTTAAAAAAGCGGTATTTCGACCAATGCTTTTAGTTGGATTTTTAATTTTTCTGGTTGCAATTCAACCCGATTTAGGAAATGCAGCTATTTTGACACTTTTGGTGATTATCATGTTACTTGCCAGTGGGGTAAATTACATGTATACATACCTTGTTGGTGGCGCTGGGATTCTAGGTAGTATTGCCGTTATTCAAGCATTAATCTTAAGTAAAGGGAGTTTCATTCCTGCAAGATATCAATACGTGTATCAACGTTTTGCCATTTATCTAAATCCTTTTAAGGATGAACGGAATTATGGACACCAATTAGCGAATTCGTATTATGCTATTAATAATGGTGGTTGGTTTGGTAAAGGCTTAGGCAATAGCATTCAGAAAAAAGGTTTTTTGCCAGAAGCGCATTCAGATTTTATTTTTGCTATCACAATTGAAGAATTAGGCTTAGTTGTTTCGTTGATCATCTTAGCCATTTTAATGTTTATGATTACTCGTATTATTTTAGTCGGTGTAAGATCGAAAAAACCGTTCAATTCATTGATGTGTATTGGTATCGGTTCAATGCTGTTATTACAAGTTTTTATCAACTTAGGCGGTATTACAGGGATAATTCCTTTAACGGGTATTACCTTCCCATTTCTCAGCCATGGAGGAAATAGTGTTTTGATTATCTCTATTGCTGTGGCCTTCGTATTAAATATTAGCGCGGATGAGAAAAAACAAAAAATGGACCAAGAATACCAAATACTTGGTAATTAATAAATGAAGGAAAATACATGGTGAAACGTAAGAAATTCTTGTAAGAAGAAGGGGAGTTTTTGACCCTTTTGTATTTCTTAGAGATCTTCTTTTTTGTTTTCACCTCAATAAACAGGTAGGAGTGAAAAAATGAAAAAAGTTTTAGTAGCAAATCGTGGAGAAATTGCAATTCGAATTTTTAGAGCCTGTACAGAGATGCACATCGGGACTGTAGCAATCTATGCAGCAGAGGACGAATATTCAGTTCATCGCTTTAAAGCAGATGAAGCTTATTTAGTTGGTAAAGGGAAAAAACCGATTGAAGCTTATTTGGATATGGAAGATATCATCCGAATCGCTAAAAAATCTGGAGCAGACGCAATTCACCCTGGTTACGGATTTCTTTCTGAGAACCTAGAATTTGCTCGTCGCTGTAAAGAAGAAGGGCTTATTTTTGTAGGACCTTCATTACATCATCTAGATATTTTTGGAGATAAAATCAAGGCAAAAGAAGCAGCTGTTGCAGCAGGGATTGCTTCAATTCCAGGCTCAGATGGTCCAGTTGATACTGTTGAAGGCGTATTAGAGTTTGGGCAGACACATGGTTTCCCAATTATGATTAAAGCAGCGCTTGGCGGCGGCGGTCGTGGGATGCGTGTAGCGCACGATGAAAAAGAGGCTAGAGAAGGATATGAGCGAGCAAAAAGTGAAGCGAAAGCAGCTTTTGGTTCAGATGAAGTATATGTTGAAAAATATATCTCGAATCCTAAACATATAGAAGTTCAAATTCTAGGTGATGCTCATGGAAATGTGATTCATTTATTTGAACGTGACTGTTCTGTTCAGCGTCGTCATCAAAAAGTAGTAGAAGTAGCCCCATGTGTGTCAATGAATGAAACACAGCGTAAAGAAATTTGTGACGCTGCCGTTCAGTTGATGAAACATGTTAACTACGTTAATGCCGGAACAGTTGAGTTTCTTGTAGAAGGTGATCATTTTTACTTTATTGAAGTAAATCCTCGTGTACAAGTAGAACATACAATCACTGAGATGATTACAGATATTGATATTGTTGTATCTCAGTTACAAATTGCTCAAGGTCTTGATTTGCATAAAGACATGAAGATTCCTCAACAAGAAGAAATCAAATTGAATGGTGCTGCAATTCAATGTCGTATTACGACAGAAGATCCTTTGAATGGTTTTATGCCTGATACAGGGAAAATAGATACGTATCGCTCTCCAGGCGGTTTTGGAGTGAGACTTGATGTTGGTAATGCCTATTCAGGTGCAGTTGTTACGCCTTATTTTGATTCGTTATTAGTAAAAGTTTGTACCCATGGTTTCACGTTTGAAAAAGCGATTCAAAAAATGGAACGTTGTTTAAGAGAATTTAGAATTCGTGGTGTGAAGACGAATATTCCATTTTTACACAAAGTAATTGGCCATCCTGAGTTTCAATCAGGTGAAGCTAAAACAACATTTATTGACAATACACCTCAATTATTTGAATTTCCTAAGTTAAGAGACCGAGGGAACAAAACGATGAAATACATCGGGGAAGTAACGGTTAATGGTTTTCCTGGGATTGAAAAAACAACGAAAAAATATTATGATGCGCCACGTGTTCCTCAAGATTTAGAATTACGTGAGGATTATGTAACAGCGAAGAATATTTTAGAAAAAAATGGCGCACAAGGCGTGATTGATTGGATTAAGAAACAGGAAAATGTTTTACTTACTGACACAACCTTCCGTGATGCCCACCAAAGTTTATTAGCCACACGAGTAAGAACACAAGATTTTAAAGAAATTGCCCGATTAACAGGCGAAGGGTTACCAGAACTATTTTCTAGTGAAATGTGGGGGGGAGCAACTTTTGACGTTGCTTATCGTTTCTTAAATGAAGATCCATGGGAAAGACTACGTAAAATCCGTAAGTTGATGCCAAACACATTGCTACAAATGTTATTTAGAGGATCAAATGCTGTTGGATATCAAAATTATTCAGATAATGTTATTGAAGAATTTATCAAAGAATCGGCAAGACAAGGAATAGACGTTTTCCGTATTTTTGACAGTTTAAACTGGTTACCGCAAATGGAAAAAAGTATTCAAGTCGTCAGAGATACAGGAAAAATTGCAGAAGCAGCTATTTGTTATACTGGAGATATCAATGATCCATCAAGAGCGAAATATAATGTTGATTATTATAAAAATATGGCTAAAGAACTTGAGAAAATGGGTGCTCACATCATTGCAATCAAAGATATGGCCGGCTTACTAAAACCTCAAGCAGCTTATCGCTTAATAAGTGAACTAAAAGATACAACCGATTTGCCAATACATTTGCATACGCATGATACAAGTGGAAATGGTATTATCACATACTCAGCAGCGACTAAAGCTGGCGTGGATATTGTTGATGTAGCAACAAGTGCTATGAGTGGGGCAACAAGTCAACCAAGTATGAGCAGTTTATACTATGCATTAGTTAATGGGGATCGTACACCTGATATAAATATTGATAATACCCAAAAACTTAACCATTATTGGGAAGATGTGCGTATGTATTATCAACCATTTGAAAATGGTCTGAATGCACCGCAAACAGAAGTTTATATGCATGAAATGCCTGGGGGTCAGTATTCAAACTTACAACAACAAGCAAAAGCAGTTGGGTTAGGTCATAAATGGGACGATATCAAAAAAATGTATCATATAGTTAATATAATGTTTGGTGACATTGTTAAAGTAACACCATCTTCTAAAGTTGTTGGAGACATGGCATTATTTATGGTTCAAAATAATTTGACGGAAGAAGAGATCTATGCCAACGGAGAAGAATTAAGTTTCCCTGAATCTGTTGTTACTTTCTTCCAAGGTGATCTTGGTCAACCTGTAGGTGGGTTCCCTAAAGACTTACAAAGAATTATTTTGAAAGGACGTCCTGCATTTACTGAAAGACCTGGAAGTTTAGCGGCACCAGTAAAATTCGACAAAGTAAAAGCAGAACTTGCTGAAAAAATTGGCTATGAACCAAAGTTAGAAGAAATCTTAAGTTATTTAATGTATCCTGAAGTATTTTTAAGTTACCGTACTTCATACCAAAATTTTGGTGATGTTACGTTATTAGATACGCCGACATTTTTCCAAGGTATTCGTCAAGGTGAATCTGTAGAAGTTCAAATTGAAAAAGGTAAAACATTGATCATTCGATTAGACGAAATCGGTGATCCAGATATTGAAGGAAATAGAGTATTATTCTTTAACTTAAATGGGCAACGTCGTGAAGTGGTGATTAAAGATTCATCTATTAAATCAGCTGTACAAGCGAAACGTAAAGCAGAACCAACCAACAAAGAACAAATCGGAGCAACTATGTCAGGTTCTGTTCTCCAAGTTTTAGTGAATAAGGGAGATCAAGTGAAAAAAGGTGATGCCCTTATGGTAACGGAAGCGATGAAGATGGAAACAACGATTGAAGCTCGTTATGATGGTGTTGTAGATCATATTTATGTTGTTGAAGGTGAAGCTATCAGCTCTGGAGATCTTTTAATAGAAGTACAAGAAAAATAAACGAAAAGTGGGGGAAAAGATGAAACGATTTTTAGCTTTCTTAGGAATTTTCCTTATAGTACTGACGATCGGCTACTTGCAGCCTGTCTTTTTTCCCGCTGAAAAAAATCAATTGGCAGTTGAGGAGAGCAAGTCAAACATCTCTTCTCATACTGCTTTACCTTATGAAGAAATGAAAACAAATGGTTATGCTACATACATAGGAAAGAAAACAGACGATTTTGTCATAGATTTTGGGGAACCAATTGAAAAGCAAAAAACTGGAATGGATTATGAGCTATGGATTTATGGTGAGAAAGATGCTGGTTATTTAGAATTAAATATACAAGAAAATAAAATTTTGTCCATAAAAGCCTTCAATGATTCTGATAATATTGCCCCTTTTTCGATCGGTATGAATTTATCAGACGTTTCAGAGTTAATGACGATCTACTCAGATTTTGCTTTTACATATAAAGATAACAAGTATAACGTTGAGTTAATGGAAGAGGATATGAACTATCGTCCGTTGGTTGCGTTTGATAATAAAACATTTGCTATTTTGTTTTTTAACCAAGGAAATGGTAAATTATCTGCTGTGGTCTATTTAAATAAAGAAGCACTATTGACATTGATGCCGTATCAGCTAACAGAAGGAGAGGCTTTACCGCTTCCTGTCATGAATCAATTAACAGGATTTGATCCTGTTAAGAGTAATCAAATGATCCGAATGATTAACTTGTTGAGAGTTAAAGAAGGATTGCCAACTTATCATGTGAACACCGAAAGCCAAAAAAATGCTCAAAAGCTTTTTGAATCACTTGGTAAGAATCAAAAGAATATTCTTACACCAGAACGGGCTGAAATCTGGCAATTTAGTAAAGAACAAATGACCGCTTCATCAATTTTTACTTTGTCCAATAATGAATACCAAAAACTCCTTAAAATTGGGCAAGTAGATACAAAAAAAGCAACAGGGATGTATACAGAACCTGTTTACGATGCTTCTTTCACCGTTTTGTCTTGGTTTTCTGACTCATTGTACCATTCTCGTTTTGCCCATCAAGCAAATGAACACATTGGCGTTGCTTTCTCTAAAGAAAGTATGTTAGTCTTATTACAAGAAACGGAAAAAGAAATATCTCAAACAGAGGATAGTGAATAAAAATGATTGTGACGGAAAAACTTTTTGAAATAGAAGATCAAACCGAAAAACTTGTCCAAGCTATTCTGATGAGTGAAACGATTGAGTCGTATAAAACAAATCGCCAAGCGATGTATCATTCGGGTGATGTTAGAGAAAAACAAAAAGCGTTTTTAGATGCAAAAGATTCTTTTGAACGAATTGAAGCGTATGGCAATCATGCACCGGATTTTCGTACGAAACAAAGAGCTGTGCGTCAAGCAAAACGAGCATTAGATATGAGTGAAGAAGTAGCTGAATTTCGTTTTTCTGAAACGGCGGTACAAACAATCCTGGATTTAATTGGTATGGCTGTGGCGCAAACAATTTCAGAAGATATTAAAGTAGATGCTGGAAATCCTTTCTTTGAAAAAGGTAAACATTCGGGGTGTGGAGGTAGTTGTCATGCAAGTTAATGAAGGTAAAGGTTTAACTATTCAAAAACGGCGCTGTTTAGTCGTTTGGGTTTATAGTTTAAAACAATTAAAAACGCTAAAGAGGTACGGACTGATTCACTATGTGTCTCGGCGTATGAAATATGTTGTTATTTATATGAACGAAGAAGATATTGAAGCTTCGGAAGCAAAAATCAATGGATTGCATTTTGTCCGCAAAGTTGAACGTTCTTATCGTCCAGATGTTGAAATGAATTTTGCAGAAAAAATTGGAACAAAAGCTGCGTATCAATATGAAAAAGAAGAAGGATTCGAAGTAGAAGAATTAAATACTCAAATTCGACTAGCTGAAAATGTGTAATCAATGAGATGGAAAATGTGTAAGAAGTTCAAACATTTTTCATCTTTTTTCTGTATATTTGATATACTATGTAGGTAGCTATGAAAGACTAGAAGCAAAAGGAGAGAAACAAGATGAGAGTGATATCTGGAGAATATGGCGGCAGACGGCTAAAAGCTCTAGACGGAGATAACACCCGTCCAACAACTGATAAAGTTAAAGAATCAATATTTAATATGATTGGTCCTTACTTTGATGGAGGAACCGCGTTAGATTTATATGCTGGAAGTGGTGGACTAGCGATTGAGGCGGTTTCTAGAGGGATGGATTTAGGTATATGTATTGAAAAAAATTTTGCAGCGATTAAAGTCATTAATGAAAATATTTCGATTACAAAAGAACCAGAAAAATTTCTTGTCAGAAAAATGGATGCTACTAAAGCCATTGAGTATTTAAAAGATGCAGGGACAAAAATTGATTTAGTCTTATTAGATCCACCTTATGCGAAGCAAGAAATAGAAAAACAAATCAATCAAATGCTTGATTTAAACTTGTTAAATGAAGATGCAATGATTGTGTGCGAGACGGACAAATCTGTTGATCTACCTGAAGAGATTCGCAATTTGACAAAGTATCGAGAAACAATTTATGGCATTACACAAATTTCTATATATAAATAGGAGGAGAAAAATGGGTAGAATTGCTCTTTTTCCAGGAAGCTTCGATCCTTTAACAAACGGTCATTTGAATCTTATTGCACGGAGCGCAAAATTGTTCGATAAGGTGATTATTGGTGTTTTTATTAATACGAGCAAATTGTCTCTTTTTACATTAGAAGAAAAAATAATAATGATAAAAGAAGCAACAAAAAAGTTTGAGAATGTTGAAGTTATTGCTCAACCAAATAAACTCACTGTGGAAAGTGCCCAAGAGTTAGGCGCGGAGTTTTTGATACGCGGCATTAGAAATGTAAAAGATTATGAATATGAAAAAGACATAGCAGCAATGAATCATCATCTAGCTTCTGAATTAGAAACGGTTTTTTTGTTAGCAGATGAAAAGTATGCGCATATCAGTTCAAGTTTATTAAAAGAAGTGCTAAAATTTGGCGGAGATGTCTCTACTTATTTACCTGATGTTGTCAAAGAATCATTAAATCAAAAGAATCGTGAGATGAGAGCCAATGAATAATGAAGAAGAAAAGTTATCAATAAAATCAATGTTGCCTTTTATACTGGTGATTAGTTTGATTATTATTCTGCTTTTCCCAATTCCTTATTACATAGAAGGACCTGGGACTACAGAAAACCTAAAGGAATTTGTTACTGTTAATAACAAAAAAGACTCAGCACCCGGAGCCTTTTATCTGACGACAGTCGGGGTACGCAAAGCCACGCTGGGATCAGCATTAAAGGCTAAATTATCGTCTTTTGAAGAGTTGATTAGTAAAAAGGAACTGATGGGAACAAGCACTAATAGTGAATATGAACGAATTCAACAGTATTATATGGATTCTTCAAAAAACGCTGCAATTGAGCAAGCATTAAAACTTGCAGAGGTTCCCTATAAAATGAGCTTTAAAGGTGTTTACGTTTTGGCCATTGAAGATAACTCAAGCTTTAAAGGGAAAATTTCAGTAGGAGATACTGTTACAGGTATTGATGGAAAAACATTTAAAAGTAGCGAAGAATTTGTTGATTACGTTAAAAATCAAAAAGTTGGACAAGAAGTAACAGTTAGCTATATACAAGATGGTAAAGCTAAAAAAGCAACAGGGAACTTAATTGAATTACCAACTGATAAAAAAGCAGGAATAGGAATCGGTCTGACCGATCATACTGAGATCGATGCATCAATTCCAGTTGAAATCGACGCAGGAGATATAGGAGGTCCTTCAGCAGGCTTAATGTTTACCTTAGAAACTTATGAACAATTAACACAAAAAGAGATACGTAAAGGGCATAAAATAGCTGGTACAGGAACGATCAACAGTGAAGGAATTGTCGGTCGCATTGGGGGCATTGATAAAAAAGTGGTAACAGCTAGTAAAAATAATGTTGAACTATTTTTTGCACCAGATGATGAGATTACAAAAGACATGAAAAAAGCTGAACCAGGCATCAAAACCAATTATGAAGAGGCAAAATCTGCCGCTGAAAAAATTGGAACAAAAATGAAAATCATACCAGTGAAAAATGTTCAAGAAGCACTGGATTACCTTGAGACATTGAAAGAAAAATAACAATCATTGATGAGGCTGTGGCAGAAAAGTTACTTCTGTCACAGCCTCATATTAGTTTAAAAGACAACTTAAAGTTATAAAGAGAGAAAAATTAAACTAGACTTTAAAAGGTCCTATATGGAAAAAAATGCCTAAAGCAAAGAGTAGCAATACAATGATTGCTAAAAGATTAAAGACATAATAACTAAATCTATAAGCAAATATAGGGTTATTTACAATCCGATCAAACCGTTTTTGGCGATATATTTCTTGTATGACAATAATTTTTTTTAGTGCAGGAATTTCATCTAGTTGTCTTTTCAAAATATCAACATCTCGCTGACCAAGCAATTCAGAAAAAATATGATTTTCTGATTCAAAATCAAAGGTATACGTATAAATAGGCACACGTTTTGGAGGGAACGAATCATCCCAATCAAAATAGGTCATTTTATTTTGCTTTAAAGTGATTGCTTTGATTGTTCTATACGGATAACTGAAAAATGTTTTTTTATCTAAAAATTCAATGATTGTTGTAAAAATCATTCGTTGATTTGTAAAAATCAAGAGTCGGTTTCCTCTAAGATCGTTAAAATTTTTTACATATGCTTTTGCTTCTTCAGATTCAGGATGATACATTCCAAGTAGACCCAAACCGACAGCAGAGACATTTTGACCATCAGTTGTTAGTGGTAGATAGGCTTTAATTTGTTCATCCATTTCTAAATAAGGTTCTAGTTTTTGAATAAAGTCTTGTAGAAAAATATACATTTTCGTTTGATTAAACAAGGCTTTTTTTTGGTGGATATTTAATTCTTTTTTTGAGGTACCAGTGATTTCTTTATTGATTTGATGAATGATCACTTTAAATGGATTGGACATCTTAAAATCCTCCTTTTTCTAATAGTTGCTTCAGCTTTTTTCTACCTCGAGAAAGATGATTATAGACTTGAGAAACGTCCATTTTCAATTCTTTTGCGATTTCATTTGGCGTGTCTTGATAGTAATAATATTTTAAAAAGATTAATTGATCTTCTTTAGATAAAAAAATCAATAAATCCAAAAAGTTTTCTTTTTCAAAATACTTGCTGTCGAAAGTACTTTCTGGCAACTGTTCCATTGGTATCATTCTTTGTTCACGAATAATCCTCCTTTTTTTATCAAGACAACTATTACGCGTGATAGTTAAACTCCATGTTTTTAAACTACTTTTATTTTCATCGAACGAATCAATTTTTTGCCAAATCCGATAAAACACCTCATTTTCAACCTCTTTGTGATAGGCTTTTTCATTTGAATGATTTAAAACAGCTCGAATACATTTGACAATATCTGTCCCTAAAAGATCAATCAATTTTTCCAACCCCAAAAAATCTTTTTTGATTAATAAGTCAATAATTTCCTTTTCCACCTTATGATCACCTTCTTACTATATTATACGATGAACTTTCTTTTTTTCTATCATTGAAAAGAAAATAGATTGCGTATCTTTATTATGAAGGAGGGAAAGAAATGGATTATCAAGCGTTTATACAAAAGTATCGATACTTTATTTTGCTAGGATGTGCAATTGTAATACTCTTTATTTGTGCAGTGGTTAGTTTCATGTTCTTTAAGCCTGATCATTCGACGGATGAAGATTTTGCGATATCTTCGACGACAGCTTCTTATACAAGTCAAAGTGAGAGCCAGCCTAATGAAATTTATGTGGATATCAAAGGAGCTGTAAAAAAGCCCGGTATGTATGAAGGAACAGGGAATATGCGTGTTTGGGATGCCATCATGCTTGCAGGTGGAGTGCGTGAAGATGCGGACACAAAACAAGTGAATTTTTCTAAAAGAATATCTGATCAGATGGTTATTTATGTTCCTTTGATTGGAGAAGTCATTTCAGATGATCAGAAACCAGCAGATAGTCAGGATAAATCAAGCAAAGACACGGAAAAAATTAATATCAATCAGGCAAACGAATCAGAATTACAAGCGTTACCCGGTGTTGGCCAAAAAAAGGCGCAAGAAATTATTCGCTATCGTGAAGAAAATGGCGGTTTTAAAGGCATTGAAGAGATAAAAAATATTTCAGGATTTGGGGATAAAACATTTGAAAAATTAAAAGACGTGATCTCCTCATAAAAGAGTTGAATGTTGCTATAGGATCGATAAACTCGCTATTTTCAATAAATTCTTGTGTAAGTTCTTGACGAGACTTTTCCTATAATTTACTATTTGTATACCTAGTATTAATTTAATCATCAGCAAAAATAAAAATAAATAAGCACTTATAAAGAAGGAGTAAACAAATGACATTAGAACGAATCCCGTGGGACCAATATTTTATGGCTCAAAGTGTTTTATTATCTTTAAGAAGTACGTGTACGAGATTAGAAGTAGGGGCAACCGTTGTAAGAGATAAGCGGATCATTGCCGGTGGATATAATGGATCAGTTAGTGGTGACGTTCATTGTATCGATGATGGCTGTTATATGGTTGATGGGCATTGTGTGAGGACGATTCATGCAGAAATGAATGCGATTTTACAGTGTGCAAAATTTGGCATTCCTACAGAAGGAGCCGAGATATACGTGACCCATTTTCCATGTTTACAGTGCACAAAAATGATTTTGCAAGCTGGCATTAAAAAAATTCATTATTTAAAGGATTACCGAAATAATGAATATGCACTTGCGTTGATCAAAGAGGTCGGTGCGACCGTAGATCAAGTAACGTTATCAAAGAAATATTTTGCTGAATTACAATTAGGAGAAGAGCCTGCTTCGAGTGAAGAAGTATCTCAAGCAGATCAGTAATTACTGGATCTTTCCAGTATTGTTATCAATAGGAACAGTTTTTTTGATTTTAGAACCTAGCTGGCTAACGGGCATCGTGTGTTTTTGTTTTCTGGTTAGGGTTCTTTGCACAAGGAATAATCCTGTTATTCTTAGTAGTTTAATAGGTTTAAGTATGGTAGCAAGTTCATGTTGTGTAACATTAAATAAAGAAAAGCAATCGAAACTTCCAGAACTCGTTGACATTGCTGGCGAGTTAACTGTGTTACCTGATAAGATTGAGATTGACGGTGACCGTTTACAAATGGAAGGCCATTTTTTATACGCAGAAAATAAGACGCGGAAAGTCATGGCTTTTTACTAATTTTCATCGGAACAGGAGAAACGACAATGGCAAGGAGAAAATAACATAATTAATATCCAGCTTTTAGGTAATGTTGAAACACCTCTTACTCAAACAAATCTTAATGGTTTTGACTATCAAAAATTTTTAAAACATAAAAATATCTATCAAACGCTTAAAATAAGTCGAATAAGCAAAGTCAAAATTAGGACACCTAAAATCTATGAACTATCCTCTTGGCTAAGTTTTTTCCGCAAAAAAGCAGTTGATTATTGTACAGAAAATTTTCTCAAAGAAACATCATTGCATCTTAAAACACTCCTTTTTGGTTTTAGGTCAAGCGAATTTTCGCAAAAGGAAGCAATGTTAGCCGACTTAGGTATATTGCATTTATTTAGTCTTTCAGGAATGCATGTTACGTTTTTTGTGGGGTGTTTTAGGTACTTTATTTTGAGAAGTGGAGTAAGTGTTGAGCGATTATTTGGATTACAGTTCTTGTTTTCAATTATTTATGCAGGATTAACAGGATTTTCAGTCAGTGTCGTTCGGGCATTAATACAAAGTATGATTTCTTTAAGTAATAAACAATTTAAGTGGCGATTGTCAGCTCTGGATTGTTGGAGTCTTACTTTACTGATAGCTCTGGTGATAAAACCGTACTTGTTATTTTCAGTAGGTGGACAATTAAGTTATGGTCTGTCTTTTTTCATTCTCTATGTTTATCCTATAGCAAATAGAGTCAAAAATCGTTATTTACAAATGTATTATTTTTCGTTTCTTCTAAATATCTCAATAATCCCGTTGGTCGGTCTTACTTTTTTGAATGGCAAGTGACTAGTAGTTTATTTACATTTTTATTATTACCCGTCTTTGAGCAGCTCATTTTACCTCTTTTAAGTACTAGTCTACTCATTTCTTTTGTATTCAAATCAAATATATTAATTCATGGCCTAGAAGCTTATTTTCTTATGCAGCAAGGGTTATTTCAATGGCTTAGCCAATACAGTACATTTACCTTGGTGACTGGAGCTTTTTCTCCAATATTTTTTCTGATAATAAGTCTGTGTCTATTGTTATTATTACACTTGATTTATATTAAGTCGAAAAAGAACTATATAATTAGTGTTATCTTTTTTTTAATGATACAAAATAAATACTTTTTACCAACGGGGATGTTGGCTTTTATTGATGTCGGACAAGGAGATAGTATCTTTATTCAAACGCCTTTTCATCAAGAAAATATTTTGATTGATACAGGTGGTAAAGTTGGCTTTGAAAAAGAACATTGGACAGTAAAGGCAAACCAAAAAAGCAATGCAGAATTCTCTGTGATTCCCTTTTTAAAGAGTAAAGGAGTTAAATACTTGGATAAAGTCTTGATTAGCCATGGGGACGTAGATCATTGTGGAGATTTACTGACGATCAATGAGAAAATACCGATTCGATATCTTTATTTTCCGAAGGGGACAGAAAAGAAACCGATATTTCGTAAAATGCTCAAAAAGTTGAAACAAACAGGAACAAAATGTGTCGGTGTTTTGGCGAATACGAATCTTGATTCTTCGATTCCTTTACAAATTCTTGCGCCCCAAAATACTGGAACGGGTGAAAATAAGGATTCTATGGTACTTTATACAAAAATTGGAGGACGACGCTTTTTATTTACAGGAGATTTAGAAAAAGAGGGAGAGCAACAATTAATGAAGCAGTTTTCAGCTCTAAACATTGATGTTTTAAAAGTGGGGCATCATGGAAGTAAAACATCTACAGATGCTTCATTTATAAAAAAAATTAACCCCGTAGAGGCAATCATTTCTTGTGGTAGGAATAATCGATTCAAACACCCACATGAAGAAACACTTCATACATTGAAAAAGGAGAACGTGAAGATCTATAGAACAGATCAAAATGGGATGATTTACTATGAATGGACACCGTTTTCCAATAGATTATCCGCTAAAAAAATCATCCAAGAAAACTAGCATTTTTGTGGTGGTCATGATAGGATTGAAAAGAGAAAAGAGGGGAATTATGAACTTACAAGAAGCATTAAAACAGGTAAGGCAACAGCAATTTTCTTCTGTCTATTTAATACAAGGAACAGAAGGTTATTTAAGTGAACTTTTTAAAACAGAACTCATGAGTCAGTTAATTAAAACAGAAGATGATCAATTCAATTATTCTACGTTTGATATGGAAGAAGTTCCATTGTCTGTAGCAATGGAAGAAGCTGAAACGATTCCTTTCTTTGGTGATTACCGTTTAGTGTTTATTGAGCACCCGTATTTTTTGACAGCCGAGCGAAAAACGAATGGGATTGAGCATGATATAGATAGTCTACTAGCTTATTTGGAGCAACCATCACCTACAACAATTTTAGTCTTTATTGCAAATGTTGAAAAATTGGATGAGCGTAAAAAAGTGACTAAAGCGTTGAAAAAGAAAGCAAATATTGTCGATGTCAACCCAATGGGGGAACGTGAAGTACGTCAATATGTAGAGCAAACAATCCAAAGTGAAGGTTATGAGATTCGACCAGAAGCCTTTGATTTATTATTGCAGTTAACAGATTTAAATTTATCTAAAGTGATGGGGGAGCTACAAAAATTATTTTTATTTGCTTCAGAAAATAAAGTCATTACATTAAATAGTGTTAAAGAATTAGTCCCAAAATCTTTAGAGCATAATGTATTTGATTTGACCAATGATGTATTGTCTGGGAATGCCGAAAAAGCAATCCAATTGTACGAAGACTTATTGCTGCAAG
The DNA here is from genome assembly GCF_002140715.2 of Enterococcus sp. 4G2_DIV0659. Taxonomy (NCBI): domain Bacteria; kingdom Bacillati; phylum Bacillota; class Bacilli; order Lactobacillales; family Enterococcaceae; genus Enterococcus; species Candidatus Enterococcus mansonii. Next base: position 3,258,192 of record NZ_NGLE02000001.1, read on the forward strand.
GAGAAGAGACAATCAAGTTAAACGCAATTTTACTCAATCAGATTCGTTTATTTCTCCAAACAAAAATTTTAGCAAAACTAGGTTATCAGCAAGCAAATATTGCTGAGACCTTAAAAATTCATCCTTATCGTGTGAAGTTAGCTTTGCAACAAGTACGACGATTTGAGTTGGATCGTTTAGAGACAATTTATGACGAATTAGTCGAAAATGATTTTGGCATGAAAACAGGTAAAATGGATAAAGAATTACTTTTTGAATTATTTATTTTGAAACTTTCAAGACAAGCAGCAGCAGGATAATTCGTTAAAGGAACGATTCCTAGGGAAGGAGTGTCTATTTTTGAATGAGTCAAAAATGATTATAGAATCGTTTTTTAAAGAAGTTCGTTCAGGAAAGAATCTTCCTGCAGCATATGATTATATGCATGAAGAAGTAATTGCTCACCAAGTTCAATCTGAAAACGAATATACAATAATGCGATCCCCGCAAGATTATATTGAGCATGTTAAAGAAATGAAAGAGCATTACGGTCAGTTTGAATTAAATATACAAGAGATGATTGCAGAGTGTAATAAAGTATATGTCCGTTGGAAACAAACAGGACGGACAAAGGATGACAAAAAGATCATCCAACTTGCCAGCGCTGTTTATCTAGTAAAAGAGCAAAAAATTTCTGAATATTGGATTCAAATCGATCGAAAAGGGCTTGAAATACAAAGTAGTTTGGAATAATACTGTTGGTGGAATTATAATGCGGATAAAAAACTAGTACGTTTTTTATTCGTATTTTTTTATAAAAAAAGAAGCTAACAAAAATGTTAACTTCCATTAAATCATTATTTTGCTAATTTTTTGCTTAGGCGAGATTTGTCGCGGCTTGCTTTGTTTTTATGGATTAGTCCTTTTGTTTCAGCCATATCAACAGCTTTAGCAGCTTCTTTATATAACGCATCCACATTGTCAGCACCAGCAGCTACAGCATCTTCAAATTTCTTGATAGCTGTACGCATAGCATTTTTTTGAGATGAATTTTGAGCATTCTTATTAGCGTTAGTACGTACACGTTTAATTGCAGATTCAATATTCGGCATTTCTTTCACCTCCGATAAATTAAGGTCTTACACAGGAAATTCCATATGTAATTCAACACTAATCATTATACCTAATCCACACAGGCATTGCAATAAAAGATGACAAGTTTTTTTCCTTAACAGTAAAATTATTGATTCTTACTTCAATTAATGGAAGAGAAATAGTACTATATTGGTAATATGAGTTGTCGTCATAAAGGAATATTATTCATTGATTTGGAGGGAAAAGATTTATAATCAGCAATTAGAGGCAAAAAATAGGCTAGTATAAATTTAAAAAAAAGAAAATAGAGAGTAAATTCATCCATCGATGACTTTACTCTCTAATCTTTAGTAGGCTGTTCTCCCAACCCCAGTAATCAGGCTGATTTTGCCATTTGTGAATGGACTTTTTTTATAGATGATGTTTCTTGTATAGGAATTGTTCGAAGCATTCTTAATCCGTTTAAGATCACTAAAATCGTACTGCCTTCATGTCCAATTACCCCTAATGGAAGGTTAATGATCTGGAAAAAATTAGATAAAATCAGTACGAAAATCACAACTGATGAAAAAACGATATTTTGTGTAACGATTCTTTTTAATTTTTTAGACAATAAATGACTCATTTGTAATTTCTCTAAATCATTTTGCATCAATACCATATCAGCAATATCCATTGCGATGTCCGTACCTTTACCCATTGCGACGCCAATAGCTGCATTTGCTAAAGCAGGCGCATCGTTAATTCCATCACCAACCATTGCATTTATACCGTATGTTTCTTTTTGTTCTTTAATCAAGTTTGTTTTATCTTCAGGTAAACAATTTGCATAAACATCATCAATTTCGAGAGAAGAAGCAACGGCATTGGCTGTTTTTTCATGATCTCCAGTAATCATTGTAGTATGGATACCGGCTTTTTTAAAATAGTAGATGGCTTTTTTTGCCTCTGGTTTAGGAGTATCTAGTAGTCCAAAATAAGCTACGACATCTTGATTTCTAAATAAGTAAATAACAGTTTTTCCATTTTCTTGAAGTTGTTCTACTTTATTTTGTAACTCTGTAGAGATTATTACTTGATCGTTGAATGTTTTTTTTCCCACTCGCCAAGTGGTTGAGTTCACTAATGTTTCCATTCCAAAGCCAACGATGTTTTTTATGTTAATCTGACTATATTTTTCAGTGCTTTCATCGTCAAAACGGGAAACGATCGCTTGAGCTAAGGGATGAGTAGAGTGTCTTTCCATCGCTACAAGAATGTTTAGCGCTTCTTGTTTATCTGTTAAAAATTCAGCATCAGTAACAACTGGAACACCACGAGTTAAGGTCCCCGTTTTATCAAAGGCAATTGCTTTTAACGATGCTAAATTTTCTAAATAGACGCCTCCTTTGAATAATACACCATTTCTAGCGCCATTAGAAATAGCTGCTAATGTTGCTGGTGTAGCTGAAGCTACGAGTGCACAGGGGGATGCAACAACTAATAAAACCATTCCTCTATAAAAGCTTTCAGTAAAAGACCAACCTAAAAATAGATAAGGGATCAAAATCATCAATGGAATAGCAATTAGTATAATTTTTACGTAGATATTTTCTAATGTTTCGATAAAGCTTGCGGTTTTTGACGGTGTACTTTGTGCTTCTTCAACTAAGCGAATGATTTTAGCAAATAAAGTATCATTGCTAGCCTTAGTCACAGTCATTGTAATTGCTTCGCCTAAATTAATTGTTCAGCCAAATAAAGTATCATCTTCTTGTTTCTCAACTGGGACAGATTCACCAGTGATGGCAGCTTCGTCAATCGTAGAAGAGCCAAGCATAAGTTTGCCATCAATAGGGATACTAGCCCCTTTAGGAACAAGTAGTGAATCTCCAATCTGTAATTGATTGACAGGCACTTCAGTAGTTTTACCATTTGAATTAAGTAAAAGAGCTGTTTCTGGTTGCATATTCATTAGGCTGGCGATCTCTTTTTTACTTTTATTTGTTGTATATTCTTCCAATGCACCGCTAAGGCAAAAAATAAAAGTTAACATAGCACCTTCAAACCAATGACCAATCATACAAGCGCCGATTGCGGCTAAAGCCATCAATAAATCAACATTGAGATGTCGATTTTTTAAGGTCTCAAGCAGTCCATCTTTGGTTTGCTTAAATCCTCCAAAGAAAATGGCCAATGTGAAGCTGATGGGATAAAATCTTATGCCTGATTTTTCTAAAATAAAACCGATAATCATAAATAACAAACAGAAAATAGTAGATAGAATAGCTTTTTTTTCATCTGAAAATTTCATACATATCACTCCTCATAAAGAGCATAACACAAATTGATTCTAATTGATAATAGAATATTCTAAATGAGAATGATAGTAGTTATCAATTGATAGATGATTGTATTATAAGTGTTTATCTATTTTTTTAAATAGATTAATTCTAATTAATATTGATAATCATTATCAATAAATGGATTGAAAAAAACAGTATCATCGTTATTAAAAAAGGCCTGAAACATACTGTTTCAGACCTTTTAAATAAAAATATAAAATAAAGGAAAGTTCAATCTTGGCCCACCAACAATTACGAGAATAACCAGTAACTAATAAGTAAGACGCCAAGTATGATACGATACCAACCAAACGCAGTGAAATCGTTTCGTTTTAAATAATTCAACAAGAATTTGATGACGATAATAGAAACGACAAAGGCCACAAGTGAACCAGTCAATAGAATAAAAGTTTCACTAAAGCCAAATGAATTTCCTTTCATGATGAACTTTACAATTTTTAAAAAACTTGCGCCGAACATCACAGGTATTCCAAGGAAAAATGAAAATTCTGTTGCGACAAAACGTGAAGCACCAATGATAATAGCACCTAGAATCGTTGCCCCTGAACGAGATGTACCAGGAATTAATGACAGCACTTGGAAGAAACCAACAATAGCGGCAGCCTTATAAGTGAAATTATTTAAATCAGTACATTTAGGTTCACGAGTTCGATTTCTTTTTTCAATGACAACAAATGCAATCCCATAAACAATTAACATTAATGAAACGGTAAAGAAGTTATGGAACTTTGCTTCTAACCAGTCGTCTAGGGGAATACCAATAATCGCAGCGGGTGCAACTGCAACCACAACTTTTGACCAGAGTATCCAAGTATCTTTTTTCTCAACCTCATTTTTTTGCGGTGAGAAAGGGTTTAACTTATGAAAATAAAGTACAACAACGGCCATGATTGCGCCCAGTTGAATAACCACATTAAACATTTCCATAAAGTCTTTACTCAGGTTCATCTTAATGAATTCATCAACTAAGATTAAATGACCGGTACTACTAATCGGAAGCCATTCAGTTACTCCTTCAATAATGCCAAGAAAAATTGCTTTCCATAAATTTGATAAAAGCATAGGTTCAATCCTTTCTAGCTTATAATATTAAATCAATAACAGTATACCTTTTCATGTCAAAAAAACCAACAATCTTTTGTTTTAGATTAGAAAAAGTTAGAAAGCTGCATGTACATTCTTGTAATTATTCTGAGAATTTTCTATACTGTTACTATTCGTTGTAAATGGAGGGAAAAGAAATGTTTGGATTTTTGAAAAAAAACAAAACGGGGCGATTAAATGAAACGTTGTATGCTGTGGCTACAGGAAATTTAGTGCCAATCAGCGAAGTCAATGACCCTGTTTTTTCAAAAAAAATGATGGGCGATGGATTTGCAATCATTCCTTCAAAAAAAGAAATCTATTCACCAATTGAAGGGAAAATCCTTAGTGTTTTTCAAACAAAACATGCTGTTGGATTGAAGATGGACAATGGCTTAGAAATATTACTTCATATGGGTATTGATACTGTAGAGCTTAACGGGACTCCGTTTGATATAAAGGTAAGCGAAGGGATGAAAGTAACAAAACATACATTAATTGCAAATGTTGATATAGAACAAATCGCTATGGCGGGAAAACCAGTGGATATGGTTGTCGTTATAACGAATATGGATGCATTGAAACAGTTTGATCTTGTCAAAACAGGCAGTGTTATTGCTGGGGATGAAATAGGAGTTGCCCAAGCGCAAATGACACTATAATGTAAGAGACTTGTATGTTTTTTGAATTTAATGCCCCCTTAAAGTATAAATAAGAACTAGAAAGAACTGGTTAGCCTGACGAAGTGATCGATCGGCTAACCAGTTCCTTTTTAGTGCAAAATTTTAAAGAATCAACTTTTTCTACCAGCATCAATATAATGTGTATCATTAACACTATCAATTATAAATTGACCATTTTCATAAATCAGTTTAGTAACGCTGCCATTTTCTAAACCAATCTGCATTGGTAGTGTAGGATCAATCAATGATAGTAGGAATGAAATCGTTAAACCATGGGAAACAATCATTACATTGCCACCGCCATTTTTTTCACGTTGATAGGCAATATCTTCAAAACCACTCCAGACCCGTTCCTTGATTTTCTCATATGGTTCCGCCCAATTTGCAGTATCTGCTGCGATAATCGCGTCAGCTAAGTCTTTATAGCTAATTCGATTGGTCATCATATCTTCATAATTTTTAAATGCTAATATGCGAGGCACGACACCCCAAAGTTCTCCATCGTATCCTCCATCTAAAGAACCAAAACACCATTCACGAATACGACTATCTGTTGTATACGGAATCTCAGCACCCATGCAATGCTCTTGTAAAATTATCCGAGCTGTCTGCATAGCACGTCCGCTATCACTTGAAAAAGCTTCCTTAAACACAATATCTTTTAAACCGATGCCTAGATATCGGATAACTTCTTCGCCTTCTTTAGTTAAAGGTGTATCTGACCAACCTTGTGTTCGTCCAATTGTGTTAAACATCGTCTTACCGTGTCGAATAATATAGAGTACAGTCGGTTCGTTCATCGTCTTACCTCCCAAAGTGATTTAAATTAGTTGAAAAAAGGATTGGTTTTCTTTTCGTGTTCTATTGTTGTAGCATCACCATGTCCAGGGTAAGCTGGAAATTCACCAGGTAGCGTGAAAAGATAGGTTTGGATGCTGTGTAGCAACTGCTGCATATCACCAGTATGCAAATCAGTTCGACCAATGCTGCCTTTAAAAAGAGCGTCACCTGTCACAACAAAATCCTCAAAAATAAAACTTAAGCTGCCAATCGAATGTCCAGGGGTGGGAACAACAGAAAATTTAATTCCGCCTAAATCATAATCAGTTAGTTCAAATTCTTTCTCTGCGGGCTGAACGATAATGTCGGCGATATCATCATGGCGACCTAAACCAGATAGATTAAAGATAGGGTTTGACAGCCATTCTTGCTCTAATGGGCTGACGTACACAGGAATATTGTAATGATGGCGAATATCTTCTACGGCACCAATATGATCATAATGCGTATGTGTTAAAAGAATAGCAAGTGGCTTTTTTTCAGTTTTTTCAATTAAAGCGATTATTTTCCCTGCTTCAGCTCCAGGATCAATAATCAAAAGATTGTTTTCATTATAAATTAAGTAACAATTCTCTTGGATTTCTCCTGTTTGGATTCGTTCAATTTTTAGCATAACGATTGACCTCCTAGTAAATATGACTCTGTTATAAGTATAACTCAATTGGTGAAAGATTCAAAAGGCATTCGCATTTCTTCTGAGATAAAATGTTAAACGAGTTTAAGAAAAAGTAGTCTTTTAAAGAAATTTCGTTTTTGCTATTTGAATCTTTCAGTTAAAAAGTAGACTATCTTTTACTAACGTTCGCTTTTTAGATGTTTTCATGGGTGGTTCCTTAAGTTTTTAAAGAAAAATATGGAATAAAGACGAAAGATTGTATATAATATTTTTGTATTGTTATGAGAGGAGCATATATTTTGTTTAAATATGTCATTAAAGGAACTGCATTTTCAAGCGTTGATCAAAAAAATGTAAAAGTGTTCGAAAATTCTTTGTTTTGTATCTCAGATTCAGGTATTATTGCAAAAATTGTTTCTTCAGATGAAAAGGAGTATTCAGAGATAATTCATGAGTATTCGCATAAAAATAAATTGAAAGTCTTGACACACGGGCAATATATTTTACCTGGATTTATTGACCTCCACATTCATGCGCCACAATGGGCACAAGCAGGAACTGCGTTGGATTTACCTTTATACGAGTGGCTGAATGCGTATACCTTTCCACTTGAGGCAAAATTTTCTGATGAACAATTTGCGGAAAAAGTTTATGGTAGTTTAGTGGATCAATTAATAAAAAATGGCACAACAACTGCTTTGTATTTTGCCACAGTTCATCGAAAAGCAAGTGTTCGATTAGCGGAAATTTGTAGTAAAAAAGGGCAAAGAGGATTAGTTGGAAAAGTCGTGATGGATGATCAAGAACAAAATCCTGCTTATTATCGTGACTTATCATCTGAGAGTGCTATTCAAGAGACAGAATTATTTATTAAAGATGTATTGGTATTAAATGAAACAACGCCTCAGGGAGTTTATCCAGTTGTAACGCCTAGATTTATTCCAAGCTGTTCGGATGAATCTTTGCGAGGATTAGGTGAATTAGCTGCTAAATATGATGTACACATTCAATCTCATTGTAGTGAAAGTGACTGGGCCCATTCCTTTGTAAAGGAACGTTTTGGTAAAAGTGATGCCTTTGCCTTAAATGATTTTGGTTTGTTAACTGAAAAGGCAGTGATGGCTCATTGTGGTTTTCTTTCGGATGAAGATATGACCTTATTCGCTGAAAAGGGAACAGCAGTTGCTCATTGTCCGATTTCTAACGCGTATTTTGGCAATGCGGTTACTCCTGTTGCAAAATTGCTGCATGAGTACAGGGTAGAGGTTGGCTTAGGGAGTGATATTTCCGGTGGTTTTTCGCCAAGCTTGTTTGATAATATTAGGCAAGCAGTGATTTCTTCTAGAATGTTGGAAGATGGGGTGGACAAAGACTGTTGCAGCCAAAAAAGAGGCGTTCCTAATTCAAGTATTACATTGAATGAAGCTTTTTTTCTAGCAACAGCAGGTGGAGGTGAGTCCCTTAGTTTGCCTATCGGTAAATTAGCCCCTGATTATGCGTGGGACATTCAAATTATTGACACAAAAGAGTTGCCTATTTTTGAGAAAGAGGAACCTTTGATGGATATTTTCCAAAAGATTCTCTATCTAGCGCGTCCAGAAAATATCGAAGAAGTATGGATCCAAGGACGAAATGTTTACAATAAAACTATGGGAAAACAAGGGGTGGAAGATTGATATGTCAGAAAATCAAACAAAAAAATCAAAATTAACCGTAGGACCTAATGATGATTTGTCAATTGGTCAATCTGCCTTGTTGGGGATTCAGCATGTTTTAGCAATGGATGTTTATGTTGTGCCTTTTATTATTGCATCGATTATTGGTTTGACAACAAAAGAATCTTCGGCATTGATCCAATCCACATTTATTGCGGCTGGGATCGCCACAATTATTCAGTCGTATTTTTGTATGAAGCTACCAGTTGCCCAAGGGCCTTCATTTATCCCAATTGGAGCGATTGCAGGAGTTTATTTTGCTAACAACCAAAATGGTAACGGTTGGGGAACTGTTTTGGGTGCTAGTTTGATTGGTGCGATTTTAGTGATTATTTTAGGGGTAACAGGTATTTTTAATCGTCTAATTCAAGCATTTGTACCTCCGATTGTTGGCGGGACAATTATTTTTATTGTAGGCTTATCTTTAATGCCTGTGGCGCTGAATGATAATGTTTTTACAGCTTCGGGTGATTTAGGACAAAATATTATTTTGGCTATTATTGCGGCTGGATCACTAGTCATTTTTGCAATGATTGGCTCGCGTTTTCCTGGAAAAGGAAGAATCTTTCGAATCTCGTCAGTCATTTTAGCCTTAATTATTGGCTGTTTTGCTGCTCAATTTATGGGAATCCTTGATTTATCTGCTGTATCAAAAGCTCAGATGTTCAGTATTCCTCAAGTACCGTTTGTTGATTTTCGGTTTTCATTTGATCTATCTTCTATATTGACGATGGTGATTATTTATATTGTATTAATGGCTGAAACGACAGGGACGTGGTTTGCAGTCAGCAATGTTTGTGAGCAACCCTTATCGGATGAAAAGATCAATAAAGGAGTAATTGGCGAAGGAATCGGCTGCTTGATTGCATCATTACTTGGTTCAACTCCTGTGACTGGATACTCAACGAATGCAGGAATTATTTCGATTACTGGTGTTGCGAGTAAAAAAGTATTTGCGGCCGCTGGGGCTTGGTTTATTGTTTTTGGTTTGTCTGGTAAACTATCTACATTGATTTCTTCGATTCCATCTCCCGTCATTGGGGGTGTGTTTGTAATCGTCTGCGGAATCATTTCGATTAGTGGAATCAAAGTAATCAAAGAAGTTGAGATTGGCGAAAAAGAGATGTACGTGATTGCGATTCCAATGATCGTAACATTAGCTTTAACGTTGATACCAAAAGAGTTTATTCAAGCGCTTCCTCCTTTTTTAAACTATTTGTTTGGTTCATCAGTTGCAACTGCATCCATTGCAGCGATTCTTTTAAATCGTATATTACCTGTTGAAAAACAAGCAGATGAAAAAATAAAAGTAGAGAAAAAAGAATTAAATGCAGTTTAAGATGATTAAGTTGCCAAAAGACGAACAATCAGTGATGAAATTAACTATTTTTCGTTATTGACCTTTGACTTTCTTCTGAAAATGGTGTAGATTAGCATAGGCGTTCGAAAATACGAACGATCTCAAGTTTAATGTTCGTGTTTTTGCGTATTTTTAATAGAACTTGCTAGGAGGCAATAGAGTATGAAAGTTTTTGATTACGAAGATGTCCAGTTGATTCCCAATAAATGTATCGTGAACAGCCGTTCTGAATGTGATACAGTAGTAAAATTAGGGAAACATACCTTTAAAATGCCGGTCGTACCTGCAAACATGCAGACGATCATTGATGAAGAAATTGCAGAGTTTTTAGCGAAAAATGATTATTTTTATATTATGCATCGCTTTGATGAAAGTGCTCGAATTCCATTTATGGAAAAAATGAATGCTAAAGGATTGATTACATCAATTAGCGTTGGTGTCAAAGAAGGGGAATATCGCTTTGTGGAAGAATTGGCGGAGCGTAATTTAGTACCTGATTATGTAACAATCGATATTGCCCATGGACATTCAAATGCAGTGATCAATATGATTCAGCATTTGAAAAAACATTTGCCGGATACCTTTGTTATCGCTGGAAATGTAGGGACACCAGAAGCGGTTCGTGAACTTGAAAATGCTGGAGCAGATGCAACAAAAGTCGGTATTGGACCTGGGAAAGTGTGTATTACAAAAATTAAAACAGGTTTTGGTACTGGAGGCTGGCAATTAGCTGCATTGCGTTGGTGTGCAAAAGCAGCTCGTAAACCAATTATTGCAGATGGCGGTATCCGTACACATGGAGACGTTGCAAAATCAGTTCGTTTTGGTGCAACAATGGTTATGATTGGTTCATTGTTTGCCGGACATGAAGAATCTCCTGGAGAAACAAAAGTAGAAGACGGTGTGGTCTATAAAGAATATTTTGGTAGTGCTTCTGAATTCCAAAAAGGTGAAAAGAAAAATGTTGAAGGAAAGAAAATTTGGCTGCAACATAAAGGAAGTCTAGCGGAAACTTTAGTGGAGATGCAACAGGATTTACAATCATCAATTTCTTACGCTGGTGGCCGCGATCTTGAAGCTATTCGTAAAGTAGATTATGTAATCGTTAAAAATTCTATTTTCAATGGGGACACAATTTAAGTAGCTAATAAGAGAGATTCCTCTCAAAAAAAAATCTTACTACTTATTTAAATTTATATGACTAGGATAGGACTCGAAGAGTTTTATCTTAGTCACTTTTTTTATTATATTTACTTTACCTGTCGTAGTAATCATGATATACTAAATTACAACGATAGTCGTAGTACGTTAGGTGGAGTAATTGGAGGTGTTCCGATGATCGGCAGTGATGCGATAAGAGGATACAATGATACATTTATATTATCCGTTTTATCAGAAGGTGATTCGTATGGTTATGCCATTTCTAAAAGGATAACGGAAATATCTGAAAATAATTATTCAATCAAAGAAACGACGTTGTATTCAGCGTTTAATCGACTAGAAAAAAATGGATTTATTGACTCATTTCCAGGACAAATTACTCACGGGAAAAAAAGAACCTATTATAGAATCACTGATTCAGGGAAAGAGTACTTAGAAGAAAAAAAAGCGGAATGGGTATTAATCAAAAAAGTCGTAGAATGTTTTATTTCTTAGGAAACTAAGAAGGTAAGAAAACGATCATTAAGGGGGAGTATATGTGAAAACGATTAGGGAGTATATCGAAAGTTTATTTTTAAATGTTGTTGAAACAGAACAAACAAAACAACTAAAGGGAGATTTGTTAGCAAGTGCTGAGGATCGATATGAAGATTTAAAAAGCCAAGGGAAATCTGAAAATGAAGCAATTGGAGGAGTAATTGCAGAATTCGGGTCAATTGATGAGTTGTTGAATGAGATGAATATAAAGCAAGATTTCATGGATGAACGAGGTTATGAATTGGATGGAATCACTGTTGCAGAAGCTGTTGAGTTTCTACGAATCCGTCGTCGTGGGGCAACGCTGATCGGTTCAGGTGTTATGATTATTATGTTGGGAATTGCAACTTTTTTTGGTAGTATGGCCTTATTTGGAGAAGGAATTGCAGAAGGATTTGGTTTTTTATTTATTTTATTAGGCGCTGCAATAGGGGTTCCGCTATTTATTATTGCAGGGATGAGTATTTCTAATACGAATAAACAATTGGATGACCGCTTTATTCCAATTCAAGTAAAAAATGAAGTGAAAACAAGAAAGCAAGCATTTCAACGTTCATTTCTTTTCTGTATTGTAACAGGGGTTGTGCTTTGTATCCTATCGATTATTCCCGCTGTATTTTTTGAAGAAGTATATGGTGAAGAAAATATTGGGATAGCTTGTTTGCTCCTTTTGGCTTCAGTAGGCGTTTTCTTTTTCATTTTCGGGGGGATGATTATGGGCAGTTTTTCTGAAATAATTGATCGCACATATTTTATCTCTGATGAAGATGAATTAGGACCAAGAGCAAAAGCTGAACGTGCTAAAAAAGTGCCTGTCTGGTTTCAGATTGTAGAAAAAATTTATTGGCCAATTGTTGTAGGGATATTTTTAATTCAAGGTCTTTTACTTGGTAATTGGGGAACGAATTGGACGATTTTCCCTGTGGCAGGTATTTTGTTTTGGATAATCGAAAGTATTTTTAGTGGAGAAGACTAGAATTAAACTAAAGAAGGGGCTGGGACAGAATGCGTTTAGCCTCGAGAAGTAAGAATACATTCACGAAAATTGTTCGTCAAATTTTTGTGAGTGTATTCTTATTTCCGAAAGGGTTGCTTATGCTCCCGCCGTTTATTCGGTTTTTAGGGGTTCAAGATATAACTTTTAGAGTTATATCTTGAACCCCTTCTTTTATAGTTTAAAATGAATTTCTGTTAAAAATGGTATCCATTGCTTTTTTCAATGGGAAGTAGACAAGGGTTACAATTATGATTGTAGTGGTAACATTTACTAATGTGGCAGGAAGTTTAGATAATGCACTAGTGAAGGCTATTGGAATATCAGCTCCAGCAAGTACGCCGATCACGGTGTTTTTTATTTGGGTCATAATAATTTTGGCAATACCAGTTGCACTTGCAATAACGATAATTTTCCAAATGCCATCGATTTTCTTTTTGAAAAAGAGAATCATCAAAGCAGCCGCTCCGCCAACAATAAAACTTTCTATAATGAAATAGGGTGCTTCTGCCGCAAATCCATTCATAACATCAAAAATGGCAAATCCTAAACCACCAGCTAAAGCTCCTTTTTTGTAACCAATCAATAAAACAGCTAGCAATAATACTGCATTGCCCAAATGAACGAAAGCGCCTGTTGGTAGTGGAATTTTAATCATTGTACCTAAAACAGTCAAGGCGGTAAAAAGAGCGATTAGAACAATAGAGGTTGTTGAATTCTTTTTCGTCATCATATGCATAACCTCTTAATTCTTTTTCATTCGTTCTTCAGCATGGTTGTATGCTCCATGCCAAACATGACCAAGAAAAGGATTAATTTTTTGTCCATTTTTAATGGCTGCGGCAACGAATTTTTTTGCTAGTGATACTGAATCAACTACAGAATAACCTTTTGCTAAACCAGCTGTTACAGCAGCAGCAAAGGTACATCCAGCACCATGATTATAATCAGAAGCGATCAAGTCTTCTTCAAAAATAGTAAAGTCATGACCATCATAAAAAATATCAATCGCTTTGTCTGAATTCAACCGATGTCCGCCTTTGATAACAACATTTTTAGGACCCAGAGTTAGGATCTTTTTAGCCGCTTCTTTCATTTGATTGATAGAAGTCAACTCACCCATCTCAGACAAAATTCCTGCTTCTACTAAATTAGGGGTTGTTATAGTTGCTTTAGGCAGCAATAAACGAGTCATTGCAGCGACATTTTCCGGCTGTAAAAGTTCACTGGTCCCTTTACAAGCCATTACTGGATCAATAACAATATTTTGCATATCAAATAAATCAATATAATTGCGTGTAATTTCAATTGCCTCGATAGTGCCCAGCATCCCTGTTTTCATCGCATCAAGAGCACCACCAGCAAAAATTGTTTTTAATTGTTTTTCTACTAGCTGAGGTTCAATAGGTGTAACAAGGTGGCTCCATCCTTCATCAGGATCCATCGTTACAATACTTGTCAAAGCTGAAAAGCCAAATGTTCCATATTCTTCAAAAGTTTTCAAGTCAGCTTGAATCCCAGCGCCCCCACTAGAATCTGAACCAGCCACTGTTAATACTTTTTTGATCATATTATACAACCCCTATTCATAAAATTTTTAATATAAGTAGTATAAACGAAACCTTATTTGACAAAAACAGCCAATTGGGTTATTTTCAAGTCATCCAATTGCTGCGAATCACGAAGAGCAAAGCGATTCGATGATGAGCAGTACAAGGCGATAAAAAGGAGCGTTGTGACCGAAGTTTGAATCACGAAGAGCGAGGCGATTCGATGATGAGCAGTACAAGGCGACAAAAAGGAGCGTTGTGACCGAAGTTTGAATCACGAAGAGCGAAGTGATTTGATGATGAGCAGTATCAGAAAAAATAAATAAGTAAACATGAACAAAAGCAAATAGAAACAACATCAATAGAATAATGAGCGATTTTTTAATAAAGAATAAACTGAGAACGTCTTCAGCTTATTCTTTAAAGGGGGGATAAAAATGTGGACATTAAAAAAAGAAAAAGGAGTTCCAGTGTACGTAAGCATTGTTGAATTGATTTTAGCACATATAAAAAATGGCCATCTTTTACCTGGTGAACGGCTGCCTGCTGAACGAAAGTTAGCTGAATTGTTTCATGTGAACCGTTCAACAGTGGTGCACGCATTAGACGAACTTGTTGCTCTAGGATGGATTGTCAGAAAACAAGGTAGTGGAACGATTGTTAATGAAGGAAAATGGGGAATCAGTACAACACCAAGAACAGATTGGCGACGATATTTAGAACAAAATGCTTTTGCTAAAACGGATCCTTTTATAGAGCAAATTGAGGCATTGCTAAAGCAACAACACAGAGATATCTTAGATGTTTACACAGGGGAACTGCCGCTGGACTTGATTCCTAGTTTTTCTTTTCCACCCTTAACATGGAAACATTTTTTAGAAGAAGAGCAACAAGATGATCTGGGGTACTACCCATTAAGACAGGCGATTAGCCGTGAAACCGAAAAAGAATCTGGCATTTTACTGCCTCCTGAAAGCCTGTTGATTACATCAGGCGCGCAACAAGCTCTATTTTTGATTCTTCAAGTGCTGTTACAACCAGGTGATAGCGTAGCAATTGAAGATCCATCATTTCTTTATACCTTGCCAATTTTTCAAGCTGCTGGAATTCGATTATATGGAGTGGAAATGGATAAAGAAGGGATTGATTTAACGTCTCTTGAGAAGGTAATCCGAGTCCATCGTGTCAAGATGATTATGGTGAACCCCTCTTTTCAAAATCCTACTGGCAAAACGATGTCATTGAAACGGAGAAAAGCACTAGTTGATTTATGTCAAAAACATCAAGTTCCCATTTTAGAAGACGATGTTTTTGCTAAGTTAAACTTTGTTTCTTCTGATCAGGTTCCTCCTCTAAAAAAACTAGACCCAGAAAATGTTCTATATATTGGTTCACTTTCAAAAATTTTAGGCTCAACAACAAAAATTGGTTGGTTGAGTGCTCCGACATCGGTTAATCAGCAACTTGCGGAGGCTAGAAAAATGATGGACTTTTCATTGAGTATTTTTCCGCAATTATTAGCTAATTTGGCTTTAACAGACCAAGACTTTTCAAAAAAAATTGACTGTTTAAAAAATACTGTAGAACAAAGAGGAAAAGCTGTATTCAATGTGCTGGATCAGATGGATGAATGGGACGTTCAAATGCCAAAGGGCGGTTTTTATTTATGGGCAAAATGGAGGAGAGGAGCACTTAAACAAAAAGACTGGAGTATTTTTTTACAAGAAGGCTTACTTGTTGCTCCAAGCTTCTTTTTTAGCGAATATCGAGATGGCATTCGGATTAATTTTTCAAGGGTAGATGAAAAAAATATACAGTTATTTGCAGATAAGTTGAAAAGAATTACACAAAAAATTCTCTTAGATTCATCAACATTATGATAAAATAAGCATAAAATGGAGGGGATTTTTATGAATGAAACAATTAAATTGTTAAAGAATCGACGTAGTTATCGTGATTTTGATCAGGAGTATACGCTGCCGCAAGAAGAATTACAATTGATACTAGATGCTGCACGTCAAGCACCTAGTTGGATGAATGGTCAGTTTTACAGTATTATCGTACTTAAAGATCAGCAGATTCGCGAACAATTAGTTCAGTGGAATCCGGGAAATCCACATATATTGAATAGTTCAGTTTTTTTACTCTTTGTTGGGGATCTTTATAGAACTAAGATGGTTAGTGAGGTTAGTAAAAGTGCCTATCTTATTGATGAAAGTATCGAACCTGTTTTATTAGCAACAACAGATGCCGCATTAGCATTAGAAAATGCTGTTATTGCTGCAGAAAGTTTAGGCCTTGGTTCTGTTGTTGTGGGAAGTATCCGAAAACACGGAAAAGAAATAGCTGAGCTGGTAAATTTGCCTGAGAATACATTTCCTTTATTCGGTTTAAGTATAGGTAAACCAGTTGTGGAAATGAACGTAAAACCACGATTACCTGAGTCGGCAGTGGTTCATTATGATACCTATCATCCTTATACGTATCAATTAATTGAACAATACAATGAAATAATGGAAGCTTTTGGTGAAGTCAGAGAAACAAAACGTTGGAGTAAAAAGTTTGCCGATTACTTTTCTGAAAAACCGACGCTCATCACAGATCAATTTTTTAAAATCCAAGGATTATTGAAATAAAAGGAAAAATAACTTCACTCATTGCGTATTTCTGCATTACTTCACTTTCTTCTAGCGAGGGAGAATGATATACTTATGAGTGGGTAAGAAAACAAAAGATAAAAGAGGTGCGAAATATGTCTTGGCAACAAGTCTATGAACAGTGGGTAAATGAAGAAAACCTACCAGAAAATTTAAAATCAGAATTGAAGGATTTAAAAGAAGATCCAGAAAAATGCGAGGATGCTTTTTATGCACCTTTAGAATTTGGAACTGCCGGTATGCGTGGTATTTTAGGTGCTGGTATTAACCGAATGAATATATTTACTATTCGTCAAGCAACGGAAGGCTTGGCTCGTTTTATGAATGCACAAGGCGCTGAAACTAAACGACGTGGTGTTGCAATCGCTTATGATTCTCGTCATATGTCACCAGAGTTTTCGATGGAAGCAGCTAAAACTTTGGCACATCACGGGATTCCTGCGTATGTATTTGAAAGTTTACGACCAACACCGGAATTATCATTCGCTGTCCGTTACTTAAATGCTTTTTCTGGAATTATGATTACGGCGTCGCATAATCCAGCATCATATAATGGATATAAAGTATATGGTGAAGATGGTGGACAAATGCCGCCAGCAGACGCAGATGCATTAACAAAATACGTTCGCGAAGTTGAAAATCCATTGAAAATTGAGGTTTTATCAGATGATAAAACCAAAGACAGTGATTTAATAACAATCATTGGCGAAGAAGTGGATAATGCCTATTTAGAAGAAGTAAAAACAGTTACGATCAATCAAGAATTGATTAATGAGCTTGGCAAAGAGCTAAAACTTGTTTATACACCTTTACATGGAACAGGGAAAATGCTAGGAGAAAGAGCATTAAAACAGGCAGGTTTTGAGAAATTTATGCTAGTTCCAGAACAAGCAATTGCAGACCCAGATTTTACTACAGTGAAATCACCTAACCCAGAAGAACACTCAGCGTTTGAATATGCTATTCGTCTAGGTGAAAAAGAAGGTGCTGATTTATTGATTGCAACTGATCCTGATGCGGATCGATTGGGTGCAGCAGTTCGTCTGCCAAACGGCACGTATCAAGTGTTGACAGGTAACCAATTAGGTGCAATTATGATTCAATATATCTTACAAGCCCATAAACAAGCGGGAACGTTACCTAAAAACGCAGTCGTTCTTAAATCAATTGTATCTAGTGAATTAGCTACGGCAGTTGCTAGCAAATACAACACGAAAATGGTCAATGTTTTAACTGGATTTAAATTCATTGCAGAAAAAATTCAACAATATGAAGAAGACCACTCTCAAACATTCATGTTTGGTTTTGAAGAAAGTTATGGTTATTTGGTAAAATCTTTTGTTCGTGATAAAGATGCAATCCAAGCGCTAGTATTACTAGCAGAAGTTGCGGCTTTTTATAAAAAACAAGGAAAAACCTTATATGACGGGTTACAAGATATTTTTGAAGAGTATGGTTACTATGAAGAAAAAACGATTTCTGTAACCTTAAGTGGGATTGAAGGAAGCGAAAAAATCAAATCTCTAATGAAAAAATTCCGTGAAGAAGCACCTGCTTCATTTGCGGATATCAAAGTAATAGAGACAGAAGACTTCCAGCAATTAACTAGAACATCTTCTAAAGGGCAAGTCGAAGCATTAACGACTCCACCTTCAGATGTGTTAAAATACTTTTTGGAAGATGGTAGCTGGATTGCGATTCGCCCATCTGGAACGGAACCTAAAATTAAGTTTTATCTTGCGACTAAAGCCTCTTCACAAGTTGAAGCGAATCAAAAAATCAAGGATTTTGAGCAAGCAGTTAATGCATTAACTGAATAAAACGAGTGGGACTGATAAACAAGATAAGACCTTTGTTTCAGTCCTTTCGTTTTACAATTTTTAAGGAGTGATAGCTATGAACATCGGATTTATCGGAGCCGGTCATATGGGCAGTGCAATGATTGAAGGACTTTTGAGAGCTAAAACAGTTACACCAGAAAATTTATATGTAAAAGGTGGTTCTAGCGGTACAGCAGAAGCCTTGCAACAAAAATTAAAGTTTCAGCTAATTAAAGAATATGATGCATTTGAAAAATGCCAAGTTATTTTTATTGCCACAGGTGCTAAAATCGTATTAGATGTTTTAAAACAAGCAGCTCCATATATGTCTAAAAATACCATTTTGATTTCAGTAGCAACTGGACATACAGTGGATCAAGCGCAAGCTGCAGTTGGCGAGGGTATTTATGTCGTTCATGCTATTCCCAATACACCTGTAAGCGTTAATGAAGGAATGACCGGAGCAGTTTTCGCTGATAATATGCCTTCTGAAAGAAAAGAGCAAGCATTCTCTGTTTTAACGGACCTTGGGCAAGTGAAGGAAGTTGATGAACACTTATTAGGAACTTTTGGAACGGTAGCAGGTTGTAGCCCTGCCTTTGTGGATATTTTTATGGAAGCATTAGCTGATGGAGCAGTTTTTGAAGGAATGCCACGTGCCCTTTCGTATGAAGTCATCGCTCAAATGGTTCTTGGTACAGCAAAATTAGCCATTGAAACAAATAAACATCCTGGGGAACTAAAAGATGGGGTTACTTCACCTGGAGGAAGTACAATTAAAGGTGTCGCCGCATTAGAAAAAAATGGCTTCAGATATGCCGTAATAGATGCTGTTAAGCAAGCGAATAGTTAAGTGAATGCAAATGAATGATGGGACGAAAATAGACCTTTCTGAAATAAAAGTGGCTATTTCCGTTCCATCTTAAAAAAGTTACTATAGTAACAGGGAAGAATGGTTGAAAGGAAACAAAAGGATGAAAGAAAATGAAGAAATTCAAAAAGTAAGTCAACTTTATAAAGTGTTAAGTGATCCAACAAGACTACGAATTTTATTATTACTAAAACAGGGAGAATTGAATGTAACCGCAATTAGCGCCAAACTTGAAATGGAGCAATCTGCAGTTTCACATCAACTAAAATTATTGAGAGATAGTCATGTAGTAAAATCTAGACGTGAGGGAAAAACAATTTATTATACATTGGATGACCATCATGTAATTGATATTCTCAACCAAACATTTGAACATATTAAACACCAATAAAACACCCTTTTCGATGATTACCTTTGGAAATTCAAAGAAAAGGGTAGTTTTTTTTTCGTCAGTTGGGTATACTAGAATCATATTTATTAGAGGAAGATGAAATATTTCTAATCTTAAAGTTGGAGGAATAAGAATGAAGGAAAAATTGAAGGTCGGTTTACTGGGGTTAGGAACCGTGGGATCTGGTGTACCCACGATTTTGCAAGAACATCAGGAAAAAATTTCTCAAGTGACGGGCATGGAAATCACTATTACAAAGGCATTAGTGCGTGATGAACAAGAAAAAAGACGCCTAGCGGAGAAATTTGATATTCAACTCACAACCACCATTGATGACATTATCAAAGATGATGAAATCAATATTGTTGTTGAATTGATTGGAAAAGTAGAACCTGCCAAAACCTTCATTACCCAAGCGTTGGAAAATGGAAAGCATATCGTAACGGCTAATAAAGATCTTTTAGCTCAACATGGAAGTGAACTTGTTGCATTAGCTCAAAAGAATCATTGTGATTTATATTATGAAGCAAGTGTTGCTGGAGGAATCCCTATTTTGCGGACGATTGCCAATAGTCTAGCAGCAGACAACATCCAAAAAGTGCTAGGCATTGTTAACGGTACGACTAATTATATGCTGACTCAAATGGTATCAGAAAAAAAATCCTATGAGCAAGCACTAAAAGAGGCTCAAGAATTAGGATTTGCTGAATCAGATCCCACCAATGATGTTGATGGGATTGATGCCGCTTATAAAATGGTAATTTTAAGCCAGTTTGCGTTTGGAATGAACATTACTTTGGATCAGGTCGATACTAGAGGAATTCGCGGATTATCACTTGATGATGTTGAGATGGCCGCTCAATTAGGTTATGAAATCAAATTGATTGGTTCTTCTGAAAATACGAAAGGCAGTATTGCTGTTGAGGTGGGACCGATGTTAGTGGCAAAGGCTCATCCGATTGCATCGGTTAGAAATGAATTTAATGCAGTGTTTATTGAAAGCTCAGGTGTAGGAGAATCCATGTATTATGGTCCTGGAGCTGGGGCTAAACCCACAGCAACAAGTGTAGTCAGCGACATTATCACGATTGCTAAAAATATTCGTTTAGGTACAACCGGACACATGTTCAATGCCTATCAACATGATACAAAAATAACAGCGGATTCTAACATCTCAGGAAAATACTATTTTTCTATTGAAGTGCCAGATAAACGTGGACAAATTCTAAAATTAACGCAAATCATGACGGAAGCAAACGTCAGTTTCGATCAACTGGTTCAACAAAAGTCTGATGGTACAAGGGCTAGAATTGTTGCAATCACGCATACAATTACCAAAGAACAAATGAAACAAGTCATAAAGAAAATCGAATTAGTCGATGAATTTGAACTATTAAATACATTTAAAGTATTGGGGGACTAGAAGATGTACGAAGGATTATTAAAACAATATAAAGAGTATCTACCGATTACAGATAAAACACCAATGATTTCACTAGCTGAAGGAAATACACCGCTAATTCCTTTGCATAGTTTATCAAAGGAATTAGGAATTAACTTATATGGAAAATATGAAGGCTTAAACCCAACAGGCTCATTTAAAGATCGCGGCATGGTAATGGCTGTAGCTAAAGCAGTTGAAGAAGGAGCAAAAGCCATCGTCTGTGCTTCTACAGGAAACACGAGTGCAGCGGCGGCAGCTTATGCGACAAGAGCGGGTGTTAAAGCGTATGTAGTAATACCAGATGGTAAAATTGCGATGGGGAAATTGGCCCAAGCAATTATTTATGGTGCAGATATCATTTCGATACCAGGCAATTTTGATGAAGCCTTAAAAGCCGTTCGTGATATTGCAAAAACAGAAGCAGTAGCTTTAGTGAATTCAGTGAATCCGTATCGTTTGGAAGGACAAAAAACAGCAGCTTTTGAAGTGTGCGAACAACTTGGAAAAGCGCCAGATGTATTAGCGATTCCCGTAGGAAATGCAGGGAATATTTCAGCTTACTGGAAAGGGTTTAAAGAGTGGCATGACAAAGAAGGTACGCTTTTACCTAGAATGCATGGATTTGAAGCAGAAGGAGCTGCAGCGATTGTCAAAGGCGAAGTGATTGAGCAGCCAGAAACGATTGCAACGGCTATTCGTATTGGGAATCCTGCTAGCTGGAAATTAGCAGAAGCAGCACGTGACGAATCAAATGGCTATATTGATTCCGTAACAGACGAAGAAATTCTTGAAGCGTATCGTAAAGTTGCTGCCCAAGATGGTGTATTTGTTGAACCAGGTTCAGCTGCCTCTCTTGCAGGTGTTATCCAACATGTGAAAAATGGCAAAATCAAGCAAGGTGAAACGGTTGTTACAGTCTTTACAGGGAATGGACTGAAAGATCCAGACACTGCAATCAATGCTACTGATGTAAAAATTTCAAAAATGAGCGATTTAGAAGAGATGAGAATGCACTTACGTAATGGAGTGTCGGAACTATGAAAATAAGAATTCCCGCAACCAGTGCGAATCTGGGGCCAGGGTTTGACTCATGCGGCATCGCTCTTTCTCATTATCTCTATATCGAAGTGCTAGAGAATGCGAATGATTGGAAAATTATTCATTCTTTAGGCGAAGATATACCTGATGATAAAACCAATTTGCTCATTCAAACAGCGTTGAAGGTAGCGCCAAATTTAGCGCCTAAAGTGTTGAAAATGAATTCGGATATTCCTCTGGCTAGAGGCTTAGGTAGTAGCTCTAGCGTAATTGTTGGAGGAATTGAGCTTGCTAATCGGTTGGGTAATTTGAACTTAACACAAAAAGAAAAATTACAAATTGCTACGGAGATTGAAGGACATCCAGATAATGTAGCACCGGCTATTTGCGGTGATTTTGTCGTAGCAAGTTATGTAGATGATGAAGTTCATTATGTGAAACATCATTTTCCGATGTGTGATGTGATTGCATTTATTCCTAAGGTTCAATTACTGACATCTGAAAGTCGCAGTGTTCTCCCGGAATCAATAGCTTATAAAGAAGCGGTTCAAGCGAGTGCCATTGCGAATGTGATGATTGCAGCTATTTTAAATGGTAATTTACCTTTAGCTGGTGTAATGATGGAAAAAGATCGTTGGCATGAGTCGTATCGGAAGCAATTAGTCCCTCATTTAGATCAAATACGAGATTTAGGGCATGAGTTTGGAATGTATGGTGCATTTTTAAGTGGTGCTGGTCCGACTGTTTTAGTTTTATCGCCAGAAGATAAGACAGAAAAGATGGTACAAGCATTAGAAAAACTGCCTATTTCGGCTGATATCAATATTTTATCAATTGATCAAGAAGGAATTCAGGTGTTTTAAAGGGTGAGATTTTTTCCCGTGTTTAAATTTAGAGGATACGACAAAACCATTTTTTAGTTTTGTCGTATCCTCATTTTTTGGTTTAAGCCTCTGGACTTTCAGTTGAATAATAACTATGATCTTCTAAATTCAATGCATTTAAAATCATCGAAGCTGTTTCTTCAATAGATAGGGAGGCTACATTAATAACAACGCATCCTAATTTTTCATATAAATCGTTGGCAAAAGCCAGCTCTTTTCTAATTTTTTCAATATCTGAATAAGAAGTATCAGCGGGTAGTCCATAAGTTTTCATTCGTTCTTTTCTAATGCCATTCAATATATCGGGGTCATTCGTTAAACCAACAATTTTTTTGGGATTGGTTTCCCATAATTGTTTTGGTAAATGAGCTTCTGGAATCAACGGCAAATTAGCTACTTTCAGATTTTTATTAGCTAAAAATAAACTCAAAGGCGTTTTGGATGTTCTGGAAACACCTAATAAAAGGACGTCAGCTTCTAAAAAACCTCGTGCATCTTTGCCATCATCATATTTTACAGCGAACTCCATTGCTTCAATTCGTTTGAAATAATTTTCATTCAAGTGATGTAAAGCACCTGGCTCTCTTGTTGGAGCGATACCAGTTAGTCGTTCAATCTCAGCGACCGGAGGTGTCAAAATATCAAAATGATATAATCCATGTTCTTCGAAAAAATCATTGGCAATTTTGACAAGTCGTTCATTCACAATAGTATGCAAAACCATCGCATTTTCACGTCGAGCATCTTCTAAGGCACGCCTTAGTTTGTCTTCTTCTTTTGCAAATGTTCGTCTAAATAATGAAAAATCAACTGTAGGGTATTGCGCCATAGAAGCAGCAGCTAATTTTGATGCTGTTTCACCGGCCGAGTCTGAGATAACAAAGATCGTTACGCATTTTTTTTGTTCATTTTTCGTCATAATGTGATTCCCCTCTTGCTTTTTTTATAAATTTATTATACCATACCTTCATAAATCTTATTCGTAATGATTCTGATTTAAGTGTGGAGGCAAAAGGATGGCACAATCAAAAGTGGAACAATCTCTTTCAGTAATGAAAGAACATGGATTAAAATACACGAAAAAAAGAGAAGCAATGATTACATATCTTATTCGAAGAAATAGGTATATCAGCACGAGAAGTCTATGAATTTATGAACCAAGAGTTTAAAGGAGTAAGTTATGATACGATTTATCGTAATTTGCATGATTTTGAAACATTAGAACTACTTGAAACCACAGATTTAAATGGGGAGAAAAAGTTTCGCTTCCATTGTTGTCAAGAAGTTGGTCATCATCATCATTTTATTTGTACAGTTTGCGGAAAAACAAAAGAAATCCATATGTGTCCAATGGATTTTTTCAAGGAACAATTAAGTGGATGTGACATAGAAGGGCACCGATTTGAGATTTTTGGTCGTTGTGAAGAATGTAAATAACCTTTTTTTCTAAAAATAAACCTAAATAATGCATGAGAGTGTAAAACTTTACTCATTTTGGTACTTTTTTATGCATTTTTTCATTACAGAGGTTGACGTTAAAATAACCATTCGATATAATGTAGAAAGAACGGTATTTTATTTATGTTGAATAACTCATATATATAAAAAACGGTTACTTTTTAAGCTCGGAGGGAGGGAATTAACATGTCAAAAACTGTCGTTCGTAAAAACGAATCTCTTGACGATGCTCTTCGTCGCTTCAAACGTTCCGTTTCAAAAGCGGGTACTTTACAAGAATCTCGTAAACGTGAATTCTACGAAAAACCAAGTGTAAAGCGTAAGAAAAAATCTGAAGCAGCTAGAAAACGTAAAAAATTCTAGTTTTCGATGAATTGGAGCTGGTTGTATGTCATTACTAACAACATTGAATGACGATATCAAAACAGCAATGAAGTCTAAAGATAAAGATACTTTATCTGTACTTCGAATGCTGAAGGCAGCCATTCAAAATGAGCAGATTAAAACGAGCCGTGATTTGGACGGAGAAGAAGAGTTGACAGTTTTATCTCGCGAGATGAAACAAAGAAGAGACTCTTTATCAGAGTTTGAAAAAGCGGGACGTGACGATCTTGCTGACAAAGTAAAAATCGAAATCGCAATTGTTGAAAAATATATGCCAAAACAACTTTCAGAAGAAGAAATTCGTCAGATTGTTCAGACGGCAATTGATCAGACCGGAGCGACTTCACCAAAAGAATTTGGTAAAGTGATGGGCGCTGTGATGCCAGCAGTAAAAGGTAAAGCAGACGGTAATCAGGTCAATGCAATTGTAAAAGAATTACTACAAGAGAATTAGTCAATAAAAAAACCAACGGAAATCCGTTGGTTTTTTTGTTCAAATTTACATAGAAAAGTAATGACTTCTTTTTAATAAATAAATAATATGGTATGATTGTAGAGAATGACAAATAAAGGAGATGGGCGTTTTTTGACAGAAAATAAGTCAATATCTTTAGAATTGAAAGTAAATGATTCTGATGATGTGAGTATGCTTTTGGGAACCCATGATAAACATATAAAATTTTTAGAAGAAAATGCATCTGTGACCATTAATAGCAGAGGCGAGACGATTCAGTTGATTGGTGAAGAAACAGAAGTTCAATTGATTGCTTCGGTTATACGTACATTACAAGTTCTGATTCAGCGCGGCATAAAAATTAGTACGCCGGATGTTGTTTCAGCACTTAAAATGGCTAGAAGTGGAGAACTAGACCGCTTTGTTACAATGTATGAAGAAGAGATCCTTAAAGATTACAGAGGAAAAGCCATTCGGATCAAAAATGTAGGACAAAAAAAATACATTGATGCGGTTAAAAAGCATGATATCATTTTTGGTATTGGTCCTGCTGGAACAGGGAAAACATTTTTAGCTGTAGTCATGGCGATTTCCGCCTTAAAAAAAGGAGAAGTACAAAAAATCATTTTAACCCGACCTGCTGTAGAAGCTGGTGAAAGTTTAGGTTTTTTACCTGGTGATTTGAAAGAGAAAGTTGATCCTTATCTTCGCCCTGTTTATGATGCGTTGTACCAAGTTTTCGGTATGGAACATACGAACCGGTTAATGGAACGCGGGGTGATTGAAATCGCACCACTAGCCTACATGAGAGGACGAACATTGGATGATGCTTTCGTGATTTTAGATGAAGCACAAAATACAACCGTTGCCCAAATGAAAATGTTTTTGACGAGATTGGGATTCAGTTCTAAAATGATCGTTAATGGAGATACCAGTCAAATTGACCTACCAAAAGGAGTTACAAGTGGCTTGGTTAATGCTGAAAAGACACTTCAATCAATTAATAAAATTGCCTTTGTTCATTTTGATGCTGGAGACGTAGTGAGACATCCGGTTGTTGCTCAGATCATTAGAGCGTATGAAAATGAACATCAAAAAGATTCATAAATCTACGGAAAAGGAGTGAGAATTCCGTTGAAATACTCTTTACTAAAATTACGCGATAAATTGGGAAAGGCTTATATTCCTATACTGTTACTTATTTTTTCATGTTTCCTGTTTATCATTATGTTTGGCAGTGTCCATCAGAAAAAGGTAGAAATAAAAGAAGGCCAACTTGCTGAAAATACTATTCGAGCGACAAAAAATGTTGAGAATACTTATGAAACTGCAGCCAAGAAAAAGTTAGCTGCTGAAGCGATCACGCCTGAATACACTTATCAAGAAGAGACAGCAGACATTCAACATAAACGAATCGAAAAATTGTTTAAGCTGATTACTGCTGTGAATGAAAAAATTGACAAAGATTATCAAGACAAACAGGCAAAAGCTAAAAAAGATGAAACAATCCCCAAACCAACCGTAGAAGAAAGAGTTGCTAGTTTAAAAGCACAATTTGAATCGTTGGATCAAGAGGAAGTAACCTTTTATCAAAAATTTCCAAATTCATTTTATCAAAACATTTTTGCCTTAAACCCAGATCAGATTGGACAAGTAAAAGCTGAAAGTCTGAAAATTGTTGACGAAAAGATGAAAGACCATGTTAGAGAAAATGAATTAGGAAATATTCGGCAAGACGCCATTGAAAAAATTCAATTTTTGGATGTTTCGCCTACAATGCAGCAGGAAATTCGCTATGTTGTAAATCAAGGTATAGTGGCAAATGATTTTCCAAACGACAAAAAAACCAAAGAATTGCGTCAAAATGCGATGGATGCAGTTCCGCCAGCAATGATTTATCAAGGAGAGATCATTGTTCGTGAAGGGACACAGATTGACAGTAAAGCAATGGAAAAACTAGAACTACTTGGTATGACCAATCAAAACACCTCTATCTTCCCAATGGTTGCGTTAACCTTGGCGATTGTTTTACAAGTAATTGTTCTTTTATTCTTTACTAAACAAGTTACAGAAGAAGGAAAACGTCGCCACTTCATTTTATTTTATGTAGGGGCAATGTCACTAAGTATTTTATTAATGAAGTTTTTCCAAATCTTCCAAACTGAACAAATGATGTACATTTCGCTATTCTTTCCAGCAGCATTTACGCCGTTGGTTTTGAATTATTTTGTTAACCGTAGAGCAGGTGTGCTCGCTGCCGTTTTTCAAGTAGTTTTTGCACTGTTTGTGTTCTATCACTCTATTGGAACGAACTCACTAACGATTATTTTAGTCAGCTATTTGTTTTCAGGTCTGTTTGCAACTGTAGTTAAACGGACAAGAATTAGCGAGCAAGGAGTAGTTGCTGTATTTTGGGTGATTATATTTCCTGTTTGCATGGACTTTATTTTAATGGTCTATCAAGGGATGAGTTTATTAGACAGTAAGTCTTGGATTATGTTGATTTGTGCGTTAGCAGGTGCCGTCTTATCATTCTTAGCAACGATGGGACTTCATCCATATGTTGAACTGCTGGTAACAGACGACAGCATGATTGTTTTGAATGAATTGAGTAATCCAAATCATCCGTTGTTAAAACAATTATTGGAAGAAGCGCCGGGAACATACCATCATAGTATGATGGTGGCTAGTTTAAGTGCAAATGCCGTAGCTGAAATTGGTGGACGTTCATTACTGACACGAGTGGCATGTTACTATCACGATATTGGTAAAATCAAACATGCTAATTTCTTTGTAGAAAATTTACCGGCAGGGGCTGAAAATCCACACAATTTCTTATTGCCAGAAGATAGTAAACAAATTATTTTTGGTCATGTCGCTGATGGTGCGAAAATATTGGAAGAGCATCATATGCCAGAAATGGTGATTGATATTTGTCGCCAGCACCACGGGACAACACTGATGAAATTTTTCTATTTCAAAGCGAAAGAGCGTAATTCAGAAATCCTGGAAGAAGATTTTCGATATCCAGGACCCAAACCTCAAACAAGAGAGGCTGGAATTGTTAGTATCGCTGACACATGTGAAGCCGCTGTTCGTGCGATGGATCATCCAACAAATGATAAGATTCAATCATTTGTTCATAACGTGATCGAAGATCGAATTTCAGATGGCCAATTGGATGAATGTGGTTTGACGATGAAGGAAATTCGAATGGTTGAAAAATCTTTAGTGAGTGGACTATGTAGTACATTCCATTCAAGAATCAAATATCCAAAAATGAAATCAGAAGCTGAAAAAATGAAAGATGAACAAGAAAAGAGAGATGACTAATGGATATTACGTTCATTGATGAAACCAACAAAGTATCAAAAGAAAATGTAAACGAAGTAGAAAACCTGCTGCAATTTGCAGCTGGTTTTCTGGAAATATCGGAAGATACAGAAATGTCTGTGACCTTTATGGATAACAAAGGTATTCAGGTGATAAACAGAGATTATCGAGGAAAAGACCAACCGACTGACGTTATCAGTTTTGCCTTGGAAGAAGAAGGGGAAGAAGAGTTACCGATCATTTTTGAAGATGAAGCGGAACTTTTCCCAAGAAATTTGGGCGATATTATGATTTCAATTGAAAGAGCCAACGAGCAAGCGATAGACTATGGTCATTCTTTTGAACGTGAATTAGGCTTTTTGGCTGTCCATGGTTTTTTGCATTTAAATGGTTACGATCATATGGAACCTGAAGATGAGAAGGAAATGTTTGGATTACAGAAAGAGATTTTAAATGCCTATGGACTCAAAAGATAAGCGCACCGAAAAAAACAAGCACTTTATCACTTCCTTAGAGTTTGCACTTCAAGGAATTCGCACAGTTTTTAAAGAAGAACGCAATATGCGCACCCATGTAATCATGGGTGGGATAGCCATTGGAATTGGTTTTATTTTTAAACTAGCTATATCAGAGTGGCTGTGGCTTTTTTTAGCTATTTTTCTTGTGTTAGTTGTAGAGATCATTAATACGGCGTTTGAAAATGTAGTAGACATGGTTACTGATTTTCATTTTCATCCAATCGGAAAAAAAATCAAAGACATGGCTGCAGGTGCGGTACTTTTAACGACAGGCTTTGCTGTAATCGTTGGATTGCTGTTATTTGTTCCAAAAGTTTGGCAATTACTATTAGATTTTTTATAGAGGAGAGAAATAATGACAGATGCACATAAATCCGGTTTCGTAGCAATTGTGGGAAGACCAAATGTTGGTAAGTCTACATTGTTAAATCGAATTGTCGGACAAAAAATTGCGATTATGAGTGATAAAGCGCAAACAACTAGAAATAAAATCCAAGGAATTTATACTGTTCCAGAAGCTCAAATCGTTTTTATTGACACACCAGGCATTCATAAGCCAAAGCATCGTTTAGGTGATTTTATGGTGGAGACTGCTTACAGTGCATTGCGTGAAGTAGATGCTACGTTATTTATGATCAGTGCCGATCAAAAAAGAGGCAAAGGTGATGATTTTATCATTGAACGTCTTAAGGCAATGAATAGCCCTGTGTATTTAGTTATCAATAAAATAGATACCGTACATCCTGATCAATTATTAGGAATTATTGAAGATTACTCAAGTCAGATGGAATTTGCAGAAGTTGTGCCAATTTCTGCGACTGAAGGAAACAATGTAGAACGATTGATGGATATATTAGTTGACCAAATACCAGAAGGTCCTCAATATTTCCCAGACGATCAAATTACTGATCATCCAGAGTATTTTATTGTTTCAGAATTGGTTCGGGAAAAAGTGCTATTACTGACGCGTGATGAAATTCCTCATTCTGTTGCGGTTGTGGTGGATTCCATGAAGCGTGATGAAAATGATAAAGTGAGAATTCTAGCAACAATTATCGTTGAGCGTGATAGTCAAAAGGGAATCATCATTGGCAAAGGCGGCAAAATGTTAAAACAGATCGGGACAAAAGCTAGACAAGATATTGAATATTTATTGGATGACAAAGTTTATTTAGAGTTATGGGTAAAAGTTCAAAAAGATTGGCGCGATAAAAAAGTCCATTTACAAGATTTTGGCTATCGTAAAGATGACTATTAATATTAAAATGACGGAACAGTTCTGCCTTACAGTGGAATTGTTCTTTTCCTTCTATCTCTGCTAAAATAAATCAAACTGGAAAAGGAGGCAAAAAGATGACGTTAGGTGAGACCAAAGGAATTATTTTATTTACAAAAGATTATAAAGAAAAAGACAAGTTAGTCAAAATCTTTACAGAATCATTTGGTAAATTGATGTTTTTTGTAAAAGGAGCGCATCGCAAGAATAATCCGATTAGTCCAGCAATTTTGCCTTTTACTGAAGCTACATACATTGGTGATTTTAGAGAAGATGGACTGTCTTTTCTAAATGGAAGTAAAGAAATTTCTTCGTTTCGAGTGATTCAAGAGGATATATTTGTGAATGCTTATGCGACTTATATTTTAAATTTAGTTGATGTGGCAATCGAAGATCGGACATATGATCCCAATTTGTATTCTTTTGTTCAGCAAGCATTGCGCTTACTGAATGAAAACAAAGATGCTGAAATTATCACTAATATTTTTGAGATTCAACTGTTGAGTCGTTTTGGTATTACTCCTGAATGGCGGCATTGTGCAGTGTGCGAAGAAAATCAAGGGAAATTTGATTATTCTTCAAAGTACAGCGGCGTTCTTTGTGAACAGCATTGGCATTTAGATGAACATCGATATCATGCTGATCCTAGAGCGATTCATTTTATCCGTCTGTTCTCTATTATTTCTTATGACAAGGTGCAAGAGATTAATCTAAAGCCAGAGACAAAGACCACAATCAGACAAACGATTGATGAATTGTATGATGAATACGTCGGGATTCATCTAAAGAGTAAAAAATTTATTGACCAAATGAAAAGCTGGGAAGATACATTGAAACGACCAATACGTGAAAAAAAAGAGGAATAAACTGACAAGATTGTTTGATTAAAAAAAATTTGACATCTTAAGCGTCAAAGATTATCATAAAGAAGAATGAAATACATACGTTGAAAAAGAAGAGTAAAAAGAATGGATGTTATAGCGAGTCTGGGAAAGTGAGAGCCAGGTACAAACAACTTTTGAAGGGCGCTTTTGAGTATGACTGAACGAAGCTGCCGATAGTTATTATCGGAAGTAGGGTGGAACCGCGATTATTCGTCCCTATGTCTCTTGAGGCATAGGGACTTTTTGCTATTTTTAAAATTTCTAAAAGGAGGTGCAGCATGTATTTCAATACAACATTTTTGCCTACTGATTTTACAGAAAATAAGTTGAAAGTCTTATCTTTAGTAAAGCTACTTGTTCAGGTGAAAGAAACTGACGGTACAAAAATTGAAGAATTTCAAACAGATCCTAGCGAAAAAATATATACCATTAAAACGGAGTTAGCGCCAACAATGAAAGTAGAAGTAACGCTTGTTCCAGATGAAACAATTGAATTTTATCCAGTTGTAACAGCACTATAAACATCTATTGGTCAATAGCTTATTTATCTTTTAACTTTACGAGGAGGATCACAATGGAAAAGAAACTTACTGTGCAAGAAATGATATTAACTTTACAAAAATTTTGGTCATCAAACGGATGTATGCTGATGCAGTCTTATGATACGGAAAAAGGAGCAGGGACGATGAGTCCTTATACTTTCTTACGAGCAATTGGTCCTGAGCCATGGAATGCGGCCTATGTTGAACCCTCTCGTCGCCCAGCGGATGGTCGCTATGGTGAGAATCCTAATCGTTTGTATCAACACCATCAATTTCAAGTGGTAATGAAGCCTTCACCTGAAAACATTCAAGAATTATATTTAGAAAGTCTAGAACTACTTGGAATTGATCCCTTAGCCCACGATATTCGTTTTGTAGAAGATAACTGGGAAAACCCTTCTATGGGATGTGCTGGTTTAGGTTGGGAGGTTTGGCTTGATGGAATGGAAATCACTCAATTTACCTATTTCCAGCAAGTGGGTGGTCTAGCTTGTCATCCTGTGACATCAGAGATTACTTACGGTATCGAACGCTTAGCTTCTTACATCCAAGAAGTAGAGAGTGTGTATGATTTAGAATGGACACAAGGTGTGAAATACGGTGAAATCTTCAATCAACCTGAATATGAGCACTCAAAATATTCGTTTGAAATTAGCAATCAAGAAATGTTATTAGAGAATTTTGATAAATTTGAACAAGAAGCGAAACGCTGTATTGATGAAAGTTTAGTTCATCCAGCTTATGATTATATTTTAAAATGCAGCCATACATTCAACTTATTAGATGCCCGTGGTGCTGTATCTGTGACTGAACGAGCAGGTTATTTAGCTCGTATTAGAAATATGGCGCGTGCGGTAGCAAAAATTTTCGTGGCAGAACGTGAAAAATTAGGTTTTCCACTCTTAAATAAAGAAAATGAAGCAACGAAGGAGGCAAAATAACATGGCAAAAGATCTATTATTAGAAATCGGATTAGAAGAAATGCCTGCTCATATTGTCAGTCCAAGTCGCTTACAATTAGAGCAAAAAATAGTGTCGTTTTTAGATGAAAATAAATTATCTTATGAAACAGTTCAGAGCTTTTCAACCCCTCGTCGTTTAGCTATTCGTGTAACGAATTTACCAGAACAACAAGAAGATACACAAGAAGAAGTGAAAGGGCCAGCAAAAAAAATTGCTCAAGATGACCAAGGGAATTGGAGTAAAGCCGCAGAAGGTTTTGTCAGAGGCCAAGGATTGACCACAGATGCCATTACGTTTAAAGAACTAAATGGCGTAGAATATGTTTATGTGACCAAGCATAACAAAGGAAAGAAAACAATCGATGTTTTAGTGGGCTTAAAAGAAGTAATCACAAGCTTAACGTTCCCAGTTACAATGCATTGGGCAAATTATGACTTTGAGTATATTCGTCCAATTCATTGGATTGTTGCTTTGTTAGATGATGAAGTGATTCCATTTTCTGTTTTAGATGTTACGACAGGTAATCGTTCACGTGGACATCGTTTCTTAGGGGATGATGTTACGTTTACCCATTCAAGAGAATACGAAGAAAAGATGTCAGAGCAATTTGTCATTGTTGATCCTAAAATAAGACAAACGATGATTGTTGAGCAAGCAAATCAACTAGCCGAAAAAAATCATTGGACGTTATCCTTAGACGAGGATTTGCTAGAAGAGGTAAATAATTTGGTCGAGTACCCAACGGCTTTTATTGGTGCTTTTGATGAAAAATATCTTTCAGTTCCAGATGAAGTATTGGTTACTTCAATGAAAGAGCATCAACGTTATTTTGAGGTACGAAATGATCAAGGGTTATTACTCCCACATTTTATTTCAGTTCGAAATGGCAATAATGTTCATCTTGAAAATGTCATAAAAGGGAACGAAAAAGTCTTGATTGCTCGTTTAGAGGATGCGGAATTTTTCTACAATGAAGATAAAAAATTAACGATTGAAGAGTGCGTCAATAAGTTGAAACAAGTCACGTTCCATGAAAAAATCGGTACAATCTACGAAAAAATGCAACGTGTTGGTGTTATTGGACAAATTATTGGTAAAGAGATTGGCTTGTCAGAAGAGGAGTTAACTGATTTAAAACGTGCCTCTGAAATTTATAAATTTGACCTAGTCACCAATATGGTTGGAGAATTTCCAGAATTACAAGGAATCATGGGTGAAAAATATGCGTTGATGCAAGGTGAAAAAGCGACGGTAGCCCAAGCCATTCGCGAACATTATTTACCAACATCAAGTGAAGGTGAACTTCCTGTTTCTTCAATCGGTGCTGTTTTGGCGATTGCAGATAAATTAGATAGTGTGTTTTCATTCTTTGCTGTTGGAATGGTTCCAAGTGGCTCGAATGATCCGTATGCCTTACGTCGTCAAACCTATGGCGTAATCCGAATTATCGAAAATAAAGGATGGCAATTCCCATTAGTCCAATTACAAATGGATATTGATGCAGCTGTCAATGCTGATAGTCAAAAATATGGTATTCAATTAACGAGTGGACAAGAAGAAGTGATCGATTTTGTGAAAGCTCGCTTACGTCAATTACTGACGACAAAAGATGTTCGTCATGATGTCATTGATGCGGTTATTTCAGCGGAACAAAAAGATTTAGCGAAACTATTTTCGTCAGCAACCATTCTAAAAAAACATTTATTAGATAAAGAGTTCAAACCTTCAATGGAAGCATTGACGCGAGTGATCAATTTAGCCAAAAAAGGGCGTGAATTGTTAAATAAAGAAAAATCGGTTGATGTAACTTTATTTGAAAATGATGCTGAAAAAGCGTTGCATCAGGCAGTTGATGCGATTGAAAAAACGTTCAAAGAAAATACAATGTCTGAAAACTACCAAGCGTTAGTGAATTTACGTCCGTTAATTGAACGATACTTTGAGCAAACAATGGTTATGGTAGAAGATGAAAAAGTGAAAGCAAATCGATTGAATGAATTGAATCGAATTGCTAAAATGTCCTTATCGTTAGCAAGTTTGGATTTGTTGATTGTAAAATAAAACAATTACGTTTAAAAGGAATTGTAAATCGAATTTCCGAGCAAAATTTTTTCATAAATAATTCTAACATGGTACGATTACCTTATCGATTGATAAGGGGATCGTACCATGTTTTTATTAGGAGGAGATAAAATGAATCATTTTATAAGATTGTTTAGCGTTGCAACACTTTCATTTCTGGTATTGGATTTTGTTTGGCTACTTGTAGTGGCGAAAAAAATGTATCAAGAATACTTAGGTAGTTTATTAGGACAGACAAGAATAATACCGGCTGTTTTATTTTATGGACTATATCTTCTAGGGCTCCTCTTTTTTGTTGTCTATCCTGCACTTGAAAAAGATAGTTTGATCTATGCGTTATCTGCAGGAGCATTTTTAGGCTTATTATGCTATGCAACCTATGACCTGACGAATCTTGCAACAATTAAGGATTGGCCGATTCTAGTTACAAGCATTGATTTAATTTGGGGCGCGTTCGTTACTGCTGTGACTAGTGGAATTACGTTTTATATAGCGCAACATTTCAATTGGAGGTAAACGAACAATGACACCTAGTGACACTCAGGCTATTGATTATGAAGAATTATTATTTGCTTTTCAACAAGGAGCGATCCAATTAATTAATGAGAAACAAACGTTGAATCAAATCAATGTTTTCCCTGTTCCTGATGGAGATACAGGAAGCAATTTAGCTTCCTTGATGCAGACGATACTTGAAGAAACAAAAGGCGAGTCAGCTTCGGTTATAGAAGTTCTTGAAAAAGTCGCAGAAGCTTCTTTAGTAGGGGCAAGAGGGAACTCTGGCATAATAGTTGCTCAATATTTTAATGGGATTTACAATAATTTATTGTTGATGGAAGAAAAAAATTCCGTTTCAAGTTTTGTAAAAAGTTTAAAATCTGCAATCAGTGAAGCATATCAAGCGATTGAAAATCCAGTTGAAGGAACAATTATTACTGTTATTCGATCATGGGCAGAAGCGCTTAATGATAATGATCAGATTCAGAGTTTAGAAAAGCTTTTACCAAATGCGCTGCTTCAAGCAAAACAAGCATTAGAAGGCACTACAAAACAATTAAAAATTTTGCAGAAAAATCAAGTTGTTGATGCAGGAGCAAAAGGATTTTATGTATTTATAGAGGGGTTCACTCAGGCTTTTGTAAATAAAAAAGTAGCGAGAAGCTCAAATGAATATTCAGATGATTCTATAAAATTAGAGATCGCTGAATCTGTCCATATGGAAGCTTCAGAACCTACCTTTCGATATTGTACAGAAGTGTTATTGGATAATGTTACTCAATCAAAAAATGAAATTCAGAAAAAATTAAGTGCTTATGGTGATTCACTGATTATTGCTGTGAATCGAGGGAAAGCAAGGATTCATATCCATTCCAATCAACCGGCTCAGGTATTAAGTTATTTAAGTAGTATCGGTCAGCCGATTCAACAAAAGGCAGATGATATGTTGTTACAATATCAAGTGAATAAACACAAAAAGGCCTCGATTGCTTTAGTAACAGATTCGATCGCTGATTTACCGGCAGATTATGTACTAAACAATCAAATTCACGTATTGCCAATGAATATTTTAATTGGTGATACAAACTATTTAGATAAGATAACCATACAAAGCAATCAATTTTTTGAATTAACTAAAAAGCAAAACGAACGTGCAACCAGTTCTCAGCCCACATTAAAAACAGTAGAAAATCTTTTTTCTTTCTTGGAAACGAAATATGAATCCATTTTAGTGATTACGGTAGCTGAAAAGTTAAGCGGGACATTTCAAACGGTTAAAAAAGCAGCTGACAGAGCGGCTTCTAAAAATACAAAAATAGAAGTGATTGATTCAAAACAAAATTCAGCGGCACAAGGATTATTAGTAATGAGTGCAAACGAATGGATCCAAGCAGGACTTTCTTTTGATGAAGTGGTACAAAAAACAAAAGATAAAAGAAGGCAAGTTAAAATTTTAGTCAGCGTAGATGACTTAAATCCAATGATTTCATCAGGAAGAATTCCGCAATTTGCTGGAAAGTTGGCCAAAAAAATCAATTTAAAGCCAATTGTCAGTTTGAACGATGAAGGAGAAGGAAAACTAAGTAATTTTACCTTTAGCTTAGATGCAAATGAAAAGAAAATTCTGAATCAGTTAAAGGAAATAAATAAGAAAAGTAAGATTACACGTTATGCAGTGATTCATGCAAATACAATTGAACGAGTCCGAAGCTGGGAAAGAGAGTTAATAAAGCAACTTGGCTTTACGCCAAGTTATGTTATGGATATCTCAACGGTGGTTGCGATGAGTGCTGGACAAGGTAGTGTAGCTGTGGCGATTGAAGTGGAAGAAAGGAAGGATTAGAGATGACAATGTGGATCATTTTTTGTGTGATTTTTATCTATTTTACAGGATTATTTTTTTGGGCCCAGGCACTTCATAATAATTCAATTGTAGATTTGGCTTGGGGACTTGGCTTTGTAATAGTCGCTTTAACAGGGTATATAACAATGCCGCAAAAAACGACCATCAGTACGATTATTGTTATTTTAGTGGCGATTTGGGGTGTTCGTCTATTTTTACACTTGGCCAAAAGAAATATCGGAAAACCAGAAGATTATCGTTATGTAAACATGAGAAAGCGTTGGGGCACGCATTGGGTGAAATTAAAAACGTATTTAAATGTTTTTGTTTTGCAAGGTGTTTTGCTTCTAATCGTTTCGATGCCAATTCTTTTTGTTGTAACAAGCTCAGTGAATGATTTTTATTGGTGGAACGGATTAGGGATTATTATTTGGTTACTTGGTTTTGTTTTTGAAACGATTGGGGATTATGAATTAACACAATTTAAAAAAGATAGTAGAAATAAAGGGAAACTGTTAACAACTGGCTTATGGTCAATAACAAGGCATCCTAATTATTTTGGTGAAGCGTTAAGTTGGTGGGGAATTTTTCTTATCAGCTTGAACACAACAAGAAACATGTGGGGCATTATTGGACCGATTACGATTACCTTATTGCTTTTATTTGTTTCAGGTGTACCTTTGCTTGAGAAAAAATATAAAGATCGTCCAGATTTTATCGCATATGCTAAGAAAACATCAAAGTTCGTTCCGTTTATTGGTAAAAAAGGCTTATAGGAGGGAGAAGGACAATGGATAAAAATCAATCAATAATGTCAAAATGGGTAGTAACAATAATCTATTTTCTCATGATTGGGACAAATGCTGCAGCTGTCTTATTGCCACTGAATGGGCTGACAACGCAGGAAGTTTCAGATTCATATCCTAATTTATTTGCACCTGCGGGATTAACATTTTCAATTTGGTCAGTCATTTATTTACTATTAGGCGGCTTTGTTGTTTACCAATGGATACAGCCTAGTAATCAATCTATTTTAAGTAATCAGAAAGAAAGGAACAAGATAAGAAGGGTGTTTATTGTTTCTTCTGTTTTAAATAGTGTATGGCTATTTGCTTGGCAGTATCTTCAAATTGATCTTTCAGTCGTTATTATGCTAGGATTGCTGATCGTGTTGATTTATATCAATCAATTGTTATCTAAAGAAATATTGACTAAAAAAGATTTTATCTTTATAAGGTTACCTTTTAGCGTCTATTTCGGTTGGATCACGATTGCTACGATTGCTAATATTACTGCATTTTTTGTAGATAAAAAAATTGCTTTTCTTCAAAATAACCAAGAATTTTGGACAATTTCTATACTGATTGTTGGACTAGTGATTATCGGTGCAACAATTATTCGTAATCGAAATATTGCCTATGGATTGGCTACTTTATGGGCTTATTATGGTATTTTAGTGAAACACCAATCGGTAGACGGATGGAATAATCAGTATCCAGCGATTATTATGACGGTGCTAATTTGTTTAGTCGTTATTGCGCTGGTTTGTGTCTATGAATTAGTTTTTCAATTGAAACATAAAAAGAAGGCTATTTAATGTATTTTTATTTGTCTGCATCTGTTAAAATAGGAAAGAAATGAACTATAGGTGGCTAAGCAATGGGCAAAGAAATAAAAAATACTAGGGATACAATTATTCAAGTGGCGACACGTTTATTTATGGATAACGGTTATCAGAGCACATCAACGAGACAAATTGCTGAATTAGCAGATGTAACCCAACCGAATTTATACCATCACTTCAAAAATAAAGAAGCGGTTTATGTCGGAGTGATTGAAAATCTATTAAGTGATGTGAATGAAGAATTAGTAAAAATTGTTGATGACCAAAAATTGAACACAGTGAGGAAATTAACGAGATTTGCGGATTGTCTTAAAACGAAACATCCATTTGATTTCGACCTAATGATGCATGATTTTAAAACGAAATTAACGAAAGAAACTCAATTTAAGTTGTTCCAGCTTTGGAATCAATCATACAAAGCGCCATTATTGCAACTTTTTGAAGAAAGTGATTTTGCTATTCGCAACAAGTTGACACCTGAAATAGCAGCTACTCATTTTTTAAACACACTGTCACCATATATTAAAGTAAAGCAAAACTATACGTACCTTACCATTGCTCAAGTTGTAGACTTATTTATCAATGGTATATCAGCTGAAGAACAATGAAAAAGCCACACAATGCAGAAAATGGTGCGCTTCCTACCACAGGACACTAGTATATAAACGTGTTCTGCAGTGGGAAGCATACCCAAATGCATTGTAAGGCTTTTTTCATTTTAAATTATTTTCTATTCTGTTTTCCAGCATTACGCCCTGAATTTGTTGTGTTTTTTTGTATGTTAGCTTGTGTAGTTTTTTCATCCGCCGGTGTGACATCTTTACGCGGTGTGACAACTTGTTTCGGAGGATTTTGTTTTAATTCTTCAGCCACTTGAGCTTTGATTCTTGGTTTTAATAAGATGTTTGTGATAAATGTTTGGATACAAGTAAAGATACCACCAACGACCCAATATAGGGTTACACCAGCAGGCGAGCTAATTGACATAAAGACAATCATCAATGGAGAGACAATCAGCATTGACTTCATTGTTTTCTTTTGTTCTTCGGGGATTCCGATAGTGGAAATGTACCCTTGGATCAAATAAGCTATACCAGCTAAAACAACGAAGATAATACTTGGTGTTCCTAAGTTAACACCTAAGAAGCTAGCATCAGCAATACCTTTTGTATAACGAGCCGCAAAGAATAAAGCAGAAAAAATCGGCATTTGGATCAGTAATGGCAGACAACCAATGCCGCCCATCATGCTCATATTATTTTCTTTATAGACTTGTTGCAATTCAGCTTGAGCTTGCATTTGTTCTTCACGAGAAGTTGCTTCTTTTAATTTTGCTTGAGCTGCATCAATTTGAGGTTTTATGGCTTGCATTTTTTCTGTTTGGATCATACTTTTCTTGGATTGACTTAACCCCAATGGCATAATGATGATTCGAACAATGACCGTAATAAAAATGATTGCCCAGCCATAATTCCAATCGAAATTATCAACAAGATAAGTGATTGCATTACTCATTGGTTTGACTAAAACATTATAGATGATCCCTTCACCAGTTGGTTGCCCATCTGATCCTGTTTTTACACAGCCTGACAAAAAAAGCGCCAAAGTGAATAGACCAGAACCTAGTAGCCACTTATTTAATTTTCGCATTTTATTCTTTCCTTTTCTAAAAAATTTGCACAAGATTAACTATACTTGAAAAAGCGTTTTTTTTCAATAAAAATAAGAAGAATCCGCCTCAAGTCTGAGTGAGATTCTTCT
Organism: Enterococcus sp. 4G2_DIV0659; assembly: GCF_002140715.2. Taxonomy (NCBI): domain Bacteria; kingdom Bacillati; phylum Bacillota; class Bacilli; order Lactobacillales; family Enterococcaceae; genus Enterococcus; species Candidatus Enterococcus mansonii. The sequence goes on from NZ_NGLE02000001.1 coordinate 3,298,875, forward strand.
TATAAATCAATCAATTAGTTACGTTGAAGCTAGAATATTCTTCCATCATAGGATCATCTTGAATATCTACGTAAGTAACATGACCAGCAGGACTAGGAGAGTCTTTCACTTTTTTTATAAAACGATTGATTGCTTCATCTTCGCCAAAAGATTCAATCGAAACAGAGCCATCCTCTTCATTACGAACGGTTCCTTTGATGCCTAATTCATCTGCCACCATTTTGGTCATATAACGAAATCCTACACCTTGCACTCGTCCTTGGACATTCATGCGTACTTTTCTCATCGTTTTACACCTCGCTTTTAGTTAAATCAATGATAGCGATTTTTTGTTTATCTTGCAAGTGAAGTAGTAGCTGTTTGATTAGAAAAAATCATGGTATAATAGCCTAGCGAGGTGTAAAAATGAAAGAAATTTTATCAACGAAGAATACAATGATCAAAGAATTTAAGAAATTACATAAAAAGAAGTATCGAGAAGAAAAACAACAATATATTATTGAAGGCTTTCATTTGATTGAAGAAGCGGTCAAGGCAAAAGTACAGATCGATTGGATACTTTGCAATTCACGAGGGGGAAATGAGTGGGGTGGTTGGTTAGCTGAACAACCTCAAGACTGTTTGATTCGGGTTTCAGATGAAGTGTTAGAATCACTCTCAGAACTACCAACACCACAGGGGATAATCGCAATTGTTAAAATGCCTAGTTATGAACACGAGATAGATTTGTCTGGTGGTTGGTTGCTTTTAGATAATGTACAAGACCCAGGAAATGTAGGAACGATGATCCGAACTGCGGATGCTGCTGGTTTATCCGGTGTTGTATTAGGTGAAGGCAGTTCAGATATTTATAGTACAAAAGTATTAAGAGCGATGCAGGGAAGTAACTATCATTTACCCGTGTTACGTAAATCACTAACTGATAGTATAGAGCGTTTCAAAGAAATGAAAATTCCTATATATGGGACAGAGTTAAATCCAGATGCTGTATCCTACGAGAACATAACCAAGGTAAATGACTATGCGTTGATTATGGGAAATGAAGGACAAGGAGTGTCATCTGAAATTTTGGAGAAGACGGACCAAAATATCTATATTCCAATCAAAGGCAATGCGGAGTCATTAAATGTAGCGATTGCAGCAGGAATTTTGATGTATCATCTACAAAAGTGAAGTCAGTAAAATTAGCGGTCAAATAAATTAAAGTAGCAAGGTATTTAATTTTGCATAAGTAAAGGATCGAAAATTGGTTGAAATTGTTGGAATTCTGTTGTATACTAACAAAGGTGTTATTTTCAGACATACTGAATGTAATATCAAATCCACATTTTCAGTATATTTCTTGTGAGGTGCTGTAGAATTACAGTTCATTAAGAGAGTTTAAAACTGGGAAGAGGGAACAAATAAAAACCAAATTGGAGGAAACAACCCATGGCAGTAATTTCTATGAAACAATTACTAGAAGCCGGCGTACACTTTGGACACCAAACTCGTCGCTGGAACCCAAAAATGAAGAAATACATCTTCACAGAAAGAAACGGAATCTACATCATTGACTTACAAAAAACAGTTAAATTAGTAGATGCTGCTTACGATTACATGAAAAATGTTGCTGAAGATGGCGGCGTTGCATTATTCGTAGGAACTAAAAAACAAGCACAAGAAGCGATCAAAGACGAAGCGATTCGTTCAGGTCAATACTTTGTTAACCACCGTTGGTTAGGTGGAACATTAACTAACTGGGATACTATCCAAAAACGTATCAAACGTTTGAAAGATATCAATAAAATGGAAGAAGACGGAACATTCGAAGTTCTTCCTAAAAAAGAAGTTGTTGGTTTAAACAAACAACGTGAACGTCTTGAAAAATTCTTAGGCGGTATCGCTGATATGCCTAGAATTCCAGATGTAATGTACATTGTTGACCCTCGTAAAGAACGTATTGCTGTTCAAGAAGCTCAAAAATTGAACATCCCAATCGTAGCGATGGTTGATACAAACTGTGATCCAGACGAAATCGATGTAGTAATCCCATCAAATGATGATGCGATTCGTGCGGTTAAATTGATCACTGCTAAAATGGCTGATGCCTTCATCGAAGGAAACCAAGGTGAAGATCAAGCTGTTGAAGAAATCTTTGTTGAAGAAGCTCCAGAAGCTGCAACTTCAATCGAAGAAATCGTTGATGTTGTTGAAGGTTCTAACGATTCAGCAGAATAATTTAAAATGACGGAGCTGTCTCGAAGGCTAGGCGAAAAAAGCCTGATTCTCCTTTGAGATAGCTTTTTTAAAATTAATTATCCAGCTTCATGAGCTAGACTCTCGGAAAAAAGATGAAATCTGTCTGTGACTAAAAGCATCACAACCATATTTCCCTATTTTTCAGTCGAGTTTAATCGAGCTCATTCAGCTTTTAAAATTATCTAGCTTCATGAGCTAAACTCTCAGAAAAAAGATGAAATCTGTATGCGACCAAAAGCATCGCAATCATATTTCCTTATTTTTCAGTCGAGTTTAATCGAGCTCATTCAGCTTTTAAAACTTAGGAGGAACAAAAAATGGCAGATATTTCAGCAAAATTAGTTAAAGAACTACGCGACATGACTGGTGTCGGTATGATGGATGCAAAAAGAGCGTTAGTAGAAGTAGAAGGTAATATCGAAGCTGCAGTGGATTACCTGCGTGAAAAAGGTATGGCTAAAGCGGCTAAGAAAAATGATCGTGTAGCAGCTGAAGGTTTAGCAAACGTTGCGTCAAATGGTAATTTTGCGGCAATCGTTGAAGTAAACTCTGAAACTGACTTCGTTTCTAAAAACGAAATGTTCCAAGACTTAGTTAAAAAAATTGCTACAGAGATTGCTACGAATAAACCAGCAAACATGGAAGAAGCTTTAGCTCTTAAAACAGATAAAGGAACTTTAGAAACTGAGTTAATCGAAGCAACAACCGTTATTGGTGAAAAAATCAGCTTCCGTCGTTTTGAATTAGTAGAAAAAGATGACAATGCTGCATTTGGTGCTTATTTACACATGGGCGGACGTATCGCAGTATTAACTGTATTAGATGGAACAACTGACGAAGAAGTTGCTAAAGATGTTGCTATGCATGTAGCAGCTATCAACCCTCGTTATGTTAACGAATCTCAAATTCCTCAAGAAGAATTAGAGCACGAAAAAGCGATTCTTTCTGAACAAGCATTAAACGAAGGCAAACCAGCTAATATCGTTGATAAAATGGTTGTTGGACGCTTAAACAAATTTAAAGCTGAAATCTCATTAGTGGATCAGCCATTCGTTAAAGATCCAGATATGACAGTTGAAAAATATGTTGCGTCTAAAGGGGCAACTGTTAAATCATTCATCCGCTTTGAAGTGGGCGAAGGAATTCAAAAACGTGAAGATAACTTTGCTGATGAAGTAATGAGCCAAATTAAAAAATAAATCTGTTACTTATGGTAACAGTTGGGAACGCATTGAGATGCGCTCCCTTTTTTTAGGCAAAACAAAAGAAATAGACTGGCAGAATGCCTAGAGTATGTTAAAATGTTCTTAGACAAACGGTGGAGGGAAATAAAAAAATGGTAAAACCTAAATATCAACGTGTTGTATTAAAGTTAAGTGGCGAAGCTTTGGCCGGAGAAGAAGGGTTTGGAATTAAACCTCCAACAATCAAAGAGATTGTAGAAGAGATTAAAGAAGTCCATGAATTAGGAATCGAAATGGCGATTGTTGTTGGCGGTGGAAATATCTGGCGTGGACAAATCGGTGCTCAGATGGGTATGGAACGTGCTCAAGCAGATTACATGGGTATGTTAGCAACCGTAATGAACGCTTTAGCCTTGCAAGATACGTTAGAAAATCTAGGAGTTCCAACACGTGTTCAAACATCTATCGAGATGCGTCAAATCGCAGAACCATACATCCGTCGTCGTGCCGAACGTCATTTAGAAAAAGGACGTATCGTTATTTTTGCTGGCGGAACAGGAAATCCATATTTTTCAACTGACACAACAGCAGCATTAAGAGCTGCTGAAATAGATGCAGATGTCATTTTAATGGCTAAAAACAATGTAGATGGTGTCTACTCAGCAGATCCTAAATTAGATGAAAATGCAGTTAAATTTGAAGAATTAACGCATTTAGACGTTATTTCAAAAGGATTGCAAGTAATGGATTCGACAGCAAGTTCTTTAAGCATGGACAATGACATACCTTTAGTTGTCTTTAATTTAAATGAATCAGGAAATATTCGCCGCGCTTGTCTAGGTGAAAATATTGGAACAACCGTAAGGGGGAAATAAAAAATGACTGGAACTGTATTAGCAACAGCAAAGGAAAAAATGAGTAAAGCAGAACAAAGTTTACAACGAGAACTTGGGCAAATTCGTGCAGGACGTGCCAATGCAAGCTTACTTGACCGAATCCAAGTAGATTATTACGGAGCGCCGACGCCAGTGAATCAATTGGCGGGAATCAATATTCCAGAAGCTCGTGTATTAATGATTACACCTTTTGATAAAAATTCACTTGAAGACATCGAAAAAGCAATTCAAGCAAGTGATATTGGGATTAGTCCAACAAACGACGGAACAGTTATTCGTTTAGTTATTCCACAACTAACGGAAGAGCGTCGTAAAGAGTTGGCAAAAGATGTGAAAAAAGCAGCAGAAAATGCCAAAATCGCCGTTCGTAATATTCGTCGTGATGCGATTGATGATTTAAAAAAACAACAAAAAAATAATGAAATAACTGAAGATGAGTTACGTAACTTAGAAAAAGAAGCTCAAAAACTGACAGATGATAGCGTGAAAAATATTGATTCTATCACTGCTGAAAAAGAAAAAGAACTTTTAGAAGTTTAATCTAAAATTAAAAAAAACAACAAATTTCTACTTAAAATAATATGTAGAAATTTGTTGTTTTTTGTTTTTGAAAAAAATCGTTATTTAATTTTATTGAATGAGAAGCCCAATTAAAAGATGAAATGATGGATTTAATTTGTTTTTAAGTCGAGGATGATCAATTTTTAAGGAGAGTCAAAAAGACCTTGTTAAAGATGAAGTGTTATGGAATAATAGAACTATCTATATTTTTTCTTAAAAGGAGATGAGAAAGTGAATTTTATAAAAAGAGCTTTATGTAGTGTCACTAGAAAAAAAGGGAAGTCATTTATTTTATTTGCAGTTATTTTTGTATTAGGAAATGTTATCGCCGGATCAATTGCGATTCAACAGTCAACACAAAATGTTGAAAAAAACATCAAAAAACAACTGGGAGCGACGGCAACGATTGAAATTGATTATGAGAATAATCAAGAAGAGGTTATGGAGGCTGGCAGTGACTTGGAAGCACTCAAAGTAGATTTAATCAAAAAAGTAGGTGAATCACCTTATGTGAAATATTATGATTATAATGCTAACGGATGGGTGCAAACAAAGGATTTAAAAAGTGCTTCTATTGATTCAGATGAGTTTGGCGGTATGGAAGGTTTTACCTTAAAAGGCTCTAACTATGCAAAGATTTTAGATGCAGAAGAAAATAGAATCAAATTGGTTGATGGAAAAGTCTTCACGCAAGATGAAATAGACAATGGGAAAAATGTTGGTTTGATCTCTTCTAAAGTTGCTGATGAAAATGGTTTATCTGTTGGAGATCAGATGATAATGGATGTTCGCGGAAATACATTTATGGATTCTGGAGAAAGTAAAGAAGTTTTTAAGATCGATACTCCTATTCAGATTATTGGGATTTTTGAACCAACAACAGTTGAAATGAAAGAGAAGGATCAAGGAAAAAATGATCAGCAAAAAGTAAATCAGCAAATGATGTCCATGCAAGAGATCAACACCGTTTATCTACCAAATAAAGCGGTTCTTGAAATGAACAAAAATTATTTTGAAAGACTGAAAAAAGAAGATCCCGATAATCCGTCTTTAGAAGGATTCACTGGAGATGAAACAAATGAATATTATACGCCGATTTATGTTTTAAAAAGTCCAGATGATGTAGAAGCGTTTAAACAAGAAGTTCAACCGCTGTTACCTAAATTGTATGCAGTAAAAGCCTCTACTGATCAATATGAAAAAATTGGTGGAAGTATGAAGAAAATGTCTCAAATATCTGGCTACGTTGTATTAATAGCTGTAATAGCAACTTTACTAATCATTTCATTGGTCGTTTTACTCTTTATGAGAGATCGTAAACATGAGTTGGGAATCTATTTATCACTTGGGGATAAACGAGGACACGTAATGGGGCAAATTATTATTGAAATGCTGATTATTAGCGGTATTGCATTGATTATTTCGTTAGTAACAGGGAATATTTTAGGGGACGTAGTTTCAAAATCACTACTGAATAGTGATATGCTCAATTCAGCAAACAATTCAACGGATATGTTTATGGGAATGGATACTTTAAGTACTACAGAAATTACAGCGGATGATATCATGAATGCTTATGAAGTGAAATTCTCACTAGGATATATTGTGACATATCTAGTTGTCGGTCTAGGTACAGTTATGTTGGCAGCAATTTTACCATTAGTGTATATTGTTCGATTAAATCCAAAGAAAATCATGATGTAGGAGGGAAGAGAAATGTCAATTTTAGAGACTAAAAATCTAAGCTATTTTTATCAAGATGGCGATAAACGTCGATTCATCCTGAAAGATACCAGCGTTTCTTTTGAGCAAGGAAAATTTTATACTATTTTAGGTCAATCAGGTTCTGGAAAAACAACATTTCTTTCTTTGATCAGTGCTTTGGATACTCCTAAAGAGGGACAAGTGCTTTTGAAGGGAAAAGACATTAAAACAATTGGTTATGAAAAATATCGCCGTGATGAAATAAGTATCATTTTTCAAAGTTATAATTTAGTTCCCTATTTAACGGCACTAGAAAATGTTTTAGTCGCAATGTCAATCACAGATAATGAATTGCCGCCGAATCAAAAAGAAGTGGCTTATAATTTGCTAGATTATATTGGTATTACTAGTGAAAAAGCGGATCGTCTGGTTAATCAACTTTCTGGTGGTGAGCAACAACGTGTGGCAATAGCTCGAGCATTAGCAACCAATGTAGATGTGATTTTAGCAGATGAGCCAACAGGAAACTTAGATGAAGGAATGGAGCAAGAAATTGTTGATATTTTTCATAATCTTGCTAAAGTTCATAATAAATGTGTAATTGTGGTAACTCATTCGAATGACATTGCCGAACAGTCCGATGAGACATATTATCTGAAAAAAGGTGTGTTAAAAAAATATGAGTGATTTTTTATCAAATTTTAGTGGAGATAACTATAATAAAACGCGTCAGAAAAAGAATGAATTAAAAGAACAAACCAACCAGAAAACCAAAGATCTGAAAAACAAATCAGAAAAAAATGCGGTAGAACAAAAACAATCAACGGAAAATCAAAAAACAAACATCAGTAATGGGATATTTGGACCAAAGAACAATCCAAAATCTGTTAGCGAAAATGAGAAGATCGCGTCAGAAAAAGTTCCTGCTGATATTGAAACAGACAATCCAGAAGAATTGATTTACACAAAGAAACGAACAAAAAAGAAAAAATATGAGCCAAAACAAGAGCTGCCAAAACTTAACCAGCCAAATGAGACAGCGACGGATGTACAGCAAAAAAATCCCGATGAATTTATTGAGACTGATCCAACGTATAAAAAGAAACAACGAAGGAAATTTGTATTGATTGGTTTAGGAACTCTAGCATCAGTGCTATTACTTTATTTTGGTTATTTTCAAATGACTCATGTAAAAGTACCTGATTTTGAAGGAAAAGAATTGTCTGAAGTGCGTGAATGGACAACTGAAAATGGTGTGAAACTACAAGTTGACCAAAAATATGACTTTAAGAGAACGGCTAATTTGATTATTCACCAATCAGTAAAAAATCAAAAAATCAAAAAAGGAAAAGAATTAGTTGTTGATGCGAGCATGGGGCCTGATCCACAAGAGATCGTTGCTTTGCCAGAATTTAAAAGCATGAAACTAAACGATGCAAAAAAATGGGTGACGGAACACAAAGCTGACAATTTAGCGATTATTGAAGAATACAGTGATACCGTAGCAGCAAGTGATTTCATTAAATTTGAAATGACAAACAAAGACGTCAAAATTGAAAGTTACAAACGCAAAGACAAAGCAAAAGTCTATTTTTCTAAAGGAAAAGAAGTTTTCCAAAAAGATATATCTATGCCTGACTTTGCAGGGAAATCAAAAGAAGAAGCCACAGAATGGGCTAAGAAAAATGAAATTTCATTAAAAGTAGAGGAGTCTGATTCAGATAAAGTTGAAAATGGCAAAGTGATTTCTCAAAGTGTGGGCAAAGATACAAAAGTAGCTAAAAAAGACTCTATGAGTATTACTGTTTCAACAGGAAAAGCAATTGTGGTGCCAGATTTTTCTCAATTTACTTCAGAAGAAGCTGAATCAAAAGCAAATGGTCTGCAACTTCAGGTGAAACAAGTATTCAATGACACAGTTCCTTATGGACATTTTATCAGTCAATCTGTTGAAGTTGGGAAAAAATATACAGAAAAAGATGAGAAACCAGTGATTCAGGTTGTTTATTCATCTGGCAAGCCTTATATTAAGGACTTACGTGACAATACTCTAGAAGGTGACCTTCAAAAAATCTTTTATGATGAATACCAATCTAAAGGAGCAAACATTACCTATCAAGTGTACTATGTTGATTCAACAGTCACTAAAGGAACCGTTGTTAAGATGAGTAAATACAATGAATTTGTTCCAGTTGATTCTGTTGTTCAAATTGGCATTAGCAAAGGGAACTTAAAACCAGAAGATAATAAAAATACTGAAAAAGCAGAGTAACCAGATAAATAAAGCTGAGTCTTTACTTTTGAAGAATTAAACGACTATTGTTCAACTATATACTCAAATTTAAAGTGTGGAGCAAACTACTTTTTTAAGTTTGCCCCACTTTTTCTTATTATATTTGGTTTTTCTATAAGTAGACTAAGCGTTGAAATCAAGCTAAACGTTTATGATTTTTAGCAAAATTATTAAATAATCTAGAAAATAGTTCTATTTGCATAGGCATTTCAGGAAGATATTGCTATAATAGTCTAGACAGATTTTGGATTGGAGGGAAAAATATGTTACGTTTTTTTCCACAGAAGAATAAATATATACAACAAGAGAGTGCCTTTACTTTTGATTCTGAAGGTGCAATTCCTAAACATGTTGCAGTTATTATGGATGGCAATGGACGATGGGCACAAAACCGTCGTTTACCAAGAATAGCTGGTCATAAAGAAGGAATGAATACTGTAAAAAAAGTCACGAAACATGCAAATAAACTAGGAATTAAAGTTCTAACATTGTATGCATTTTCTACTGAAAATTGGAAACGACCTTCTGATGAAGTAAGCTTTTTAATGCAATTGCCCGTTGATTTTTTTGATACGTTTGTTCCGGAATTGATCAAAGAAAACGTAAAAGTGCATGTTATGGGCTATAAAGAATTTTTACCAGCGCACACACAAGATGCAGTAGAACGTGCGATGGAACAAACAAAAAACAATACTGGAATGATTTTAAATTTTGCTTTAAACTATGGATCAAGAGCAGAGATTATTACAGCTGTAAAAGAAATTGCCGAAAAAACAATAGATAAACAGTTTACACCAGAAGAGATTACAGAAGAAACAATTGCTAATCATTTGATGACTGGTTTTTTACCAGAGGATTTAAGAGATCCTGAATTATTGATTCGTACGAGTGGGGAAGAGCGAATCAGCAATTTCTTACTTTGGCAAATTGCTTATAGTGAGTTATTTTTCACAGATGCTTTGTGGCCTGATTTTAACGATCAATTGTTGGAAAGTGCACTGGCATCGTTTCAAAATAGAAATCGTCGTTTTGGCGGTTTGAAAGAAACAGAGGAGGAAGACAAATGAGACAGCGCGTTATTACAGCGGCCGTAGCATTAGTTGTTTTTATACCGATTATTTGGTACGGTGGTTTTGTAATTGAGTTAGCGGCAGCTTTGCTTGCGGTGGTTGGCGTTTATGAACTATTTAGAATGAAAGGGTTAGAAATTGCTAGTTTTGAAGGCGTTCTTTCTGCGTTAGGAGCAGTATTTTTAGTTTTACCAAAAGATCGGTGGTTTTTCTTTTTACCAGAAAAAGCGGATAATTTTATTTTATTTTATCTAACCGTTATGATTTTGTTAGGCGGTTTAGTTGCTTCAAAAAATATGTACACGATCTCTCAAGCTGGCTTTCCAGTGATTACTAGTTTATATGTTGGTGTAGGCTTTCAAAACTTTGTAAGTGCTAGGCACACTGGATTTGTGGTTTTACTGTATGCTTTGCTTGTTGTGTGGTCTACAGACATCGGTGCTTACTTTATTGGCAAACGCTTTGGCAAACGAAAACTTTGGCCAGAAGTGTCACCAAACAAAACGATTGAAGGATCTTTAGGCGGCATTCTTTCTGCGGTTGTAGTGTCATTAATATTTTTATTACTTACGCCAAATAAAGAATTATTCATTTATAATTTACCAATCATGTTACTAATAACTGTAGTATTTTCAATTGTGGGACAATTTGGTGATTTAGTTGAATCATCCATCAAACGTCATTATGAAGTGAAAGATTCTGGAAATATATTGCCAGGTCATGGCGGCATTTTAGATCGTTTTGACAGCTTACTTTTTGTTTTTCCAATCATGCATTTATTCGGATTATTTTAATTTCTAAACAAGAAGGGAAGGTGGAAAAACTCTGAATGTTCAGGGTTTTTCTTTTTACTATGAAAAAAATTGCATTATTAGGCGCTACAGGTTCGATTGGCACTAACACAGTCGATGTTGCCTTAGCTTATCCAGAGTTGTTTCAAATCATTTCACTTACTTTTCATATGAACAGTGAAAAAGGAGCAGCCTTGATTGAACAATTAAAACCTAAATATGTAGGTGTAGGTTCAGAGGCAATCAAAGAAGAATTGTCTCAACGATTTCCAGAAGTTATGTTTGGTGTTGGACAAGAAGGGTTGGTTGAGGCAGCAACGTTTGAAAGTGTCGATGTTGTACTAACAGCCGTATCAGGAAGTGTAGGACTGAAACCAACTATGGCAGCAATTGAAGCAGGTAAGGATATTGCTTTAGCCAATAAGGAAACATTGGTTATGGCAGGAAAATGGGTCATGGAAGCGGCAAAGAAAAAGAATGTCAGTATTTTACCCGTAGACAGTGAGCACTCCGCTATTTTCCAATGTTTAGAAGGGCAAAAATCAGGGAATTTAAAAGAATTAGTCATAACAGCCTCTGGTGGAAGTTTTCGAGAGTTGAGTCGTGAAGAATTAAAATCAGTTACGTTGGAACAAGCATTGAAACATCCAAATTGGTCAATGGGAAAAAAAATTACAATAGATTCTTCAACAATGATGAATAAAGGGTTAGAAGTTATTGAAGCCCATTGGTTATTTGGCGTAGATTATGATAAAATAAAAGTTGTTTTACATAAAGAAAGTATTGTACACTCAATGATTGTCTTAAAAGATGGAGCTTACTTGGCTCAGCTTGGACCTAGTGATATGCGTGAGCCAATACAATATGCATTGACTTATCCTGAGAGACGACCAATTAAAAATGAAAAACCGTTTGATTTAACACAAATCAGTCAATTGAATTTTGACGTGATGGACTTTAAACGTTTTCCGATGTTGGCCTTAGCATTTGATGTAGGTCAAAAAGGTGGGGCATATCCTACTGTTTATAATGCGGCGAATGAAATTGCAGCAGCAGCCTTTATTGATGGGAAAATTTCCTATCTGCAAATTGAGTACTTTGTAGAAAAAGCAGTACAGAACTATAGTGAAACTAACGAAGTCACTTTAGAAGAAGTGATCGCAATCGATAAACAAACTAGAACTATCGTAGAAAGATGGATTAAGGAAGAAGGTCGTTTATGAAAACAATCATTACATTTATTATTGTCTTTGGGATTTTGGTCCTTGTACATGAATTTGGGCATTTCTTCTTCGCAAAACGTGCAGGTATTTTAGTACGAGAATTTGCGATTGGCATGGGGCCAAAGATTTTTGCTCATCAAGGAAAAGACGGTACAGCCTATACAATACGTATTTTGCCTATTGGCGGTTATGTAAGAATGGCTGGTATGGGAGAAGACGAGACAGAGCTTGCTCCTGGTATGACCCTTTCTGTTGAGCTAAATGAGCAGGAAGAAATTATAAAAATCAATACAAGTAAAAAGGTTCAGTTAACCAACAGTATTCCAATGGAGATGTTGGAAGCAGATTTGGAAAAAGAGTTATTCATAAAAGGATATGTCAATGGTGATGAGTCAAAAGAAATCACGTATCAAGTGAATCATGATGCAACGATCATTGAACAGGATGGAACAGAAGTAAGAATTGCCCCAATCGATGTTCAATTCCAATCAGCAAAATTATGGCAACGAATGTTGACAAATTTTGCTGGACCGATGAATAATTTTATTTTAGCATTTATCTTATTCACCATTTATGTCTTTATGCAAGGTGGGGTCGCTTATACGAATACGAACCTAATCGGAGGCGTTCAAGCAGACAGCCCAGCTGAAACAGCTAATTTAAAAGCGGATGATAAAATTTTATCAATTGATGGCAAATCCGTTTCTACTTGGAATGATTTTACAAAAATCATCCAAGCTAATCCAAATAAAGAATTAAATCTAATGGTGGAATCTGCTGGAAAAACTAGAGAAGTCGATATTACACCAAAAGCACAAAAATCGGGTGATAAAGAAATCGGGATTATTGGGATTTTACCGCCAAAGAAAACTGGTTTTAAAGATAAACTAATTGGCGGAGCCCAAGAAACTGTTGCTAATTCAATGCAGATATTCAAAGCATTAAAATCATTATTCACTGGCTTTAGTTTAGATAAATTGGGTGGTCCAGTAATGATGTTCCAAATGTCAGCAGAAGCATCAAAAGCGGGCGTGAATACAGTAATCTTGTTAATGGCTGTGTTATCGGTCAATTTAGGGATCATTAACTTATTACCTATCCCGGCTCTAGATGGCGGAAAGCTCGTATTGAATATCTTAGAAGGACTTAGAGGCAAGCCACTAAGTCAAGAAAAAGAAGGTCTGATAACACTTGTCGGCTTTGGGTTTATTATGGTATTGATGGTGTTAGTTACTTGGAATGATATTCAACGTTTTTTCTTTTAATTAATTACAAAACGACTTTATGACGAATCACTTGAGGAGTTTTTAAGCATTCGTTTAACCAAAGGAGAGTTCTAATGAAACAGTCAAAAATGTTAATCCCTACTTTACGTGAAGTACCAAATGATGCCGAGGTTTTAAGTCATCAAATGTTGTTACGAGCAGGCTATATTCGCCAAGTCTCAGCGGGTATCTATTCTTATTTACCACTGGCTAACCGAGTACTTGAGAAACTTAAAACAATCATGCGTGAAGAATTTGATAAAATTGATGCAATCGAAATGCTTATGCCTGCACTACTTCCAGCAGAACTTTGGAAAGAGTCTGGTCGTTATGAAACGTATGGTCCAAATCTGTATCGTTTAAACGATCGCAACGATCGTGATTATATCCTTGGGCCAACACACGAAGAAACATTTACGGAATTGATTCGTGATGAAATCAATTCATACAAGCGTCTTCCGTTAAATTTATACCAAATTCAAACAAAATATCGTGATGAAAAACGTCCACGTTTTGGTTTACTAAGAGGTCGTGAATTTATCATGAAAGACGGATACTCTTTCCATGCCGATGAAGAAAGTTTGGATCAATCCTATCGTGATTATGAGAAAGCTTATTCAGCTATTTTTGAACGTTGTGGATTAAATTTCCGTGCAATCATTGGAGATGGCGGTGCTATGGGTGGAAAAGACTCAAAAGAATTCATGGCGATTTCTGATATTGGCGAAGATACCATTTGTTTTTCAACAGAAGGTGATTACGCAGCGAATTTAGAGATGGCAACAAGCCTTTATACACCTAAAAAATCTCATGAAACACAATTGGATGTTGAAAAAATAGCAACTCCAGAAGTAACTTCAATTGAGCAAGTAGCGGCATTTTTCAAGGTAGAAGCGCAACGTATCATCAAATCCGTATTATTTATGGCTGATGAAGAACCTGTATTGGTTTTAGTTCGCGGAGATCATGAAGTAAATGATGTTAAATTGAAAAACTTTTTAGGTGTAGATTTCTTAGATGAAGCGACAGAAGAAGATGCGCGTAAATATTTAGGTGCTGACTTTGGCTCAGTGGGTCCTGTCAACGTAGCAGAAGAAGTAAAATTATACGCTGATTTACACGTTCAAGATTTAGCCAATGCAATTGTTGGAGCGAATGAATCAGGTTTCCATTTAACAAACGTAAATCCTGGAAGAGACTTTACACCGATCAGTTATGAAGACTTACGCGTCGTACAAGAAGGCGATCCTTCGCCAGATGGTCGTGGTGTGTTAGAATTTACCAAAGGTATTGAAATCGGTCATATCTTCAAACTAGGAACACGTTATAGTGAGTCTATGGGTGCTACAGTTTTAGATGAAAATGGCAGAGAAAAACATGTAATCATGGGCTGTTACGGCATTGGCGTAAGTCGCTTGTTGTCTGCAATCGTTGAACAAAATATAGACGAAAATGGTATTAACTGGCCTGCTGGCATTTCTCCATTCGATCTACATGTTGTGCAAATGAATGTAAAAGATGAATACCAAACGAAATTAGCCCAAGAAGTAGAAGAAATGATGACTCTTTCTGGCTACGAAGTTCTAGTAGATGATCGGAATGAACGTGCGGGTGTCAAATTTGCAGATGCCGATTTAATCGGTTGTCCAATTCGCATTACTGTGGGCAAAAAAGCGGTTGATGGCGTTGTAGAAGTCAAAATTAAACGAACTGGCGAAATGGTTGAAGTTCGTAAAGAAGAACTTGAAAGCACTTTGTCTATTTTGTTAAATACCGATAAAGACTAAAAAACGGTTCGCAAGAGAAGAAGCAATTGTTTCTGAAAAGATTTCTTCAGGAACCAACGTTTATTCCCATTTAGAGCTTCGGACAAAATAAAACTGATTTTTAGTTTTGATTTGTCCGAGGTTCATTTTTTCTATAAATTTACAACTGTATGCATCAATTCATTTCTAGATAGATTGTATTTCATAAAGAAAAATAGTATACTTAAGCGTGGTGAGGCACTTGGCAGAAATGTCTAAGGGCCTCTTTCGTATCAAGGTTTATAATCAAAAACTAATTTTAGGAAAATAGTGCCAAAATTAGTGATCTGAGTTCGTTTTAACAGAAGGAGGTTTGTTTGGTGGCAGAAAATGCGCAAGAATTATTCGCAAAATTAGTTGATCAAATTCAATTAAGTGAAGAAGAAAGACAGCATCCTCTCATTCAACAAGGCAAAATCGACAAGGTGTCTGTGCATCAACACAGTCGTTTATGGGAATTTCATCTAAGATTTAATGAGATTTTACCAGTGATGTTGTATCAGTCATTTATGCAGCAATTAGAACTGGCTTTTCAGCAAATTGCTAGTGTTTCGGTTAATATTTCTACGGAGAATAGTGACTTTACAGCAGAGCAATTGACTGATTATTGGCAGTTAGCATTATTAAATAGTCAGTGTGACACGCCACTTGTGCAACGGGTGATAAAAACACAAACACCGATTATAGAAGATAAAAAAATTATTTTACCTGTTGATAATGAAGCGGTCATTCCCTATTTGAAGCAACAATATTTACCAATTATTGAAGAACGCTATAATCATTATGGTTTTCAAAAATTTCATATCGAACCGAAAATGGATGAGCAACAAGCCAAACGGGTGTTGGCATTATTTGAGGAACGCAAACAAGAACAAGACGCCGCTTTTCAACAACAAGCAGCTGAATCACTAATTAAGCATGAACAAAAGAAAAAACAGCAGCAACAACAAGGACCAGCTCTTGAAGGACCTATTCGATTAGGTCGAAATATTCCTAACGATGAACCAATTGTACCAATGGGAAATATTTTAGAAGAAGAGCGCCGCGTCACTATTGAAGGATTTGTTTTTGATGTAGAAGTGCGGGAATTACGTTCCAAACGAAAAATTTTAATTTTAAAAATTACTGACTATACCTCATCATTTATTGTCAAAAAATTCTCTAATGGAGAAAAAGACGAACAAATTTTTGATGCGATTCAAAAGCATAGTTGGGTTCGCGTACGTGGAAGTATTCAAGAAGATACGTTTATGCGGGATTTAGTAATGAACTGTCAGGATTTAATGGAAGTCAAACATGCCCCACGTAAAGATTACGCACCAGAAGGGGATAAGCGAGTGGAACTTCACCTGCATAGTAATATGAGTACAATGGATGCAACAAATAATGTAGCCGACTATGTTGCTCAAGCAGGAAAATGGGGACATAAAGCAATTGCAATCACTGATCATGGTGGGGCACAAGGGTTTCCTGATGCCCATAGTGCGGGGAAAAAAGCCGGGGTTAAAATATTATACGGCGTTGAAGCGAATGTTGTAGATGATGGTGTACCGATTGCTTATAATGAAGCTCATATTGAATTAAGCGAAGCCACATATGTCGTATTTGACGTGGAAACAACAGGGTTATCTGCTGTTTACGATACGATTATTGAATTAGCTGCTGTAAAAATGCACAAAGGAAACATTATTGATACGTTTGAGCAGTTTATCGATCCAGGACATCCATTGTCACAAACAACGATTAATTTAACTGGGATTACAGATGAAATGGTGCGTGGTTCTAAATCAGAAGAGGAAGTCTTACGTCTGTTTAGAGAATTTTCAGAAGACACAATTTTAGTTGCCCACAATGCATCCTTTGATATGGGATTCTTAAATACCAGCTATGGTAAATATGATATTCCAGAAGCTGAAAATCCAGTTATTGATACATTGGAATTATCACGTTTTTTACATCCGACATTTAAAAGTCACCGCTTGAACACGTTGTCTAAAAAGTTCGGTGTAAACTTAGAACAGCATCACCGAGCAATCTATGATTCTGAATCAACGGGGCATTTATGTTGGATCTTTCTAAAAGATGCAAAAGAAAATCATAACATGCATTATCATGATGAATTAAATACCCACATTGGTGAAGGGGATTCATATAAACGTGCTAGACCTTTTCATGCAACTATTTTAGCGACTACCCAAGCAGGTTTGAAAAATCTTTTCAAACTAATTTCAATGTCTAATGTCAACTACTTTTTCCGAATCCCTCGTATTCCTCGTTCACAATTAAATAAACTACGAGAAGGATTAATTATCGGGTCAGCTTGTTCTAGTGGTGAAATTTTTGAAGCCATGATGCAAAAAGGGGTAGAGGAAGCTAAAAACCGAGCAAAATTTTACGATTATATTGAAGTAATGCCAAAAGAAGTCTACGCGCCGTTACTTGAGCAAGAATTAGTCAAAAGTGAAGCGGATTTAGAAGAAATCATTGCAAATTTAGTTAAAATTGGAGATGAACTAGATAAACCCGTTGTTGCGACAGGAAATGTTCATTACCTTAATGAAGAAGATAGTATTTATCGTAAAATTCTGGTTGGCTCAATGGGTGGAGCCAATCCGTTGAACCGTCATAGTTTACCAGCAGTGCATTTCAGAACAACAGATGAGATGCTGACCGCTTTTCAATTTTTAGGAGAAGAAACTGCTCATCGACTAGTTGTTGAAAATCCTAATGCAATTGCAGACATGTGTGAGGAGATCACACCAGTAAAAGATGATCTATATACGCCGAAAATCCCTGGTTCTGAAGATGAAATTAGAAATTTGAGTTATACACGAGCAAAAGAATTATATGGTGACCCATTGCCAGATATTGTTGAAAAACGATTGAAAAAAGAGCTTGATAGTATTATTGGTAATGGCTTTTCAGTGATCTATTTAATTTCACAAAAATTAGTGCATAAGAGTATGGAGGACGGCTATTTAGTTGGTTCTCGTGGCTCTGTTGGTTCAAGTTTTGTCGCAACAATGACAGGTATTACGGAAGTGAACCCTTTAGCCCCTCATTATCATTGTATGAACTGTCAGCATTCGGAATTTTTTGAAGATGGTTCATATGGTTCAGGATTCGATATGCCAGAGAAAAATTGCCCGAACTGTGGGGAGCGCTTGTTTAAAGATGGTCATGATATTCCATTTGAAACATTCCTAGGGTTCCATGGAGATAAAGTACCCGATATTGATTTGAACTTTTCTGGTGACTATCAAGCAGAAGCACACAATTACACGAAAGTTTTATTCGGTGAAGAATATGTTTACCGTGCGGGAACGATTGGTACCGTCGCAGATAAGACTGCTTATGGTTTTGTAAAGGGCTACGAACGCGATCACAATCTCCATTTTAGAGGGGCGGAAATTGATCGCCTAGCCAAAGGATCCACGGGTGTTAAGCGAACAACAGGACAGCATCCAGGGGGGATTATTGTTATCCCAGATTATATGGATGTTTATGATTTTACGCCGATTCAATATCCGGCAGACGATCAAAATTCTGAATGGAAAACGACACACTTTGATTTCCATTCCATTCATGATAATATTTTGAAGCTTGATATATTAGGACACGATGATCCTACCGTGATTCGAATGCTTCAAGATTTATCAGGGATTGATCCTAAAACGATTCCTACAGATGATGCTGAAATGATGCGGATTTTTGCGGGTCCTGAAGTTCTTGGGGTAACACCAGAACAAATCTATTCTAAAACAGGTACTTTAGGGATTCCAGAGTTTGGTACTCGTTTTGTTCGTGGGATGTTAGAAGAAACACATCCATCGACCTTTGCTGAGTTATTGCAAATTTCCGGACTATCCCATGGGACAGATGTATGGTTAGGTAATGCTGAAGAATTGATTCGCCGCGGGGAAGCCAACTTAGCAGAAGTGATTGGTTGTCGTGACGATATTATGGTGTATTTGATTCATGCAGGCTTAGATAGTGGGATGGCCTTTAAAATCATGGAAACGGTGCGTAAAGGTTTGTGGAACAAAATTCCTGATGAGTTAAGAAATGAATATCTAGCGGCGATGAAAGAAAATAATGTGCCTGATTGGTATATTGATTCTTGTTCAAAAATCAAGTATATGTTTCCCAAAGCTCACGCGGCTGCCTATGTTTTAATGGCATTACGGGTTGCTTACTTTAAGGTATACTTTCCGATTCTGTATTATTGCGCTTATTTCTCAGTCCGAGCAGACGATTTTGATTTAGTGGCTATGTCCCAAGGTAAAGAAGCCGTTAAAGCGCGAATGAAAGAAATCCAAGATAAAGGTTTAGAAGCTTCTACCAAAGAAAAAAATCTATTGACTGTCTTGGAACTAGCAAATGAAATGATTGAGCGTGGATTTAAATTTGGAATGATTGATTTATACAAATCAGATGCTGAAAATTTTGTGATTGATGGTGATACACTGATTGCACCATTTAGAGCTGTTCCAAGTTTAGGGCTTAACGTAGCGAAATCGATTGTTGAAGCTAGAAGTGAGCCGTTTTTATCAAAAGAAGACCTCGCTAGTCGAGGAAAAGTCTCAAAAACATTGATCGAATATATGAATGAAAATGGTGTGTTAAAAGATTTACCAGATGAAAATCAATTATCATTGTTTGATATGTTATAAAAAAATAGGTTAAGATCTGGCACATAACTCTTCAAGTTATATTTCAGCCACAAAAAAATTGAATAAACGGCGAGAAAAAGTAGCTATTACGATCACATCAACTTCTAAGTACTAAGCGTTGAAGGCTTCGGAAATAAGCTAAACACTTTTTTCTCGTCCTCGACACTGAAATAAAACAAAAAATTAGTTTATGGCAAATGAAGTACATTCCAACGCTTACATGTAATTAACCTAGCAATTGGCTGGTATGGATTCGGTATTAAACCGGACTCATACCAGTCTTTAATGTGTAGATTTCGATAAGGGAGTTTATCTAATCTGTTCCAAGTAGATATAGAGAAAATATTATCCTATCCTGAGCACTAATTGATTCAGTTTTGGATTTTGGTATGTCCATTCTATTTGTTATGATGAAAATAGCACAATCAAGTAGAGGAAACAAGGAGAAGATTGTTTAATGAAAAAAAAAAGAAAGCTCTGTATTCGTATAGTGATGTTTTTAAGTATCGTATGGTGTATAAATACAACGCTTTCAACCTTTGTTGAAGCTGCGGAAGTTTGGTTACCAGAGTCGCCCTATTGGTTAGATTCGCTTGAAAATGAAATACCGAAAGAGAATACTTTTACTCCTATGTGGACAAATAAAAGCAAAATCATTGGTTATTCAGATGGAATGTTTGTAAATAAAGAGGGGCAAGGGAAGTTATTTCCATACAGTGGATATATTCCATTTGGAACAAAAAAAGCAGAATGGATAAAGATATCTAATGTAGGCTATTACAATAACTCTACTATAAATATGAAAATAACGATTAAAACAGCTAAGCCATCTATGAATAGTCTTGGCTCGTCTATGGACAGTGAATTTAATAATACAGTGAGTATAAAAAGTAATTTTGGGTCGGTTTACGCTCATATAAATGTTGAGTCAGCGGCACTTACATACGAATTTTTTGATGATCAAGATCATCCAGTCAACGTCTCTGGGCATTGGGTATTTAAAGATGCCCATAGTGGTAATAAATATACAATCAATAAAAGTTGGGTAGAAAAAATATATAGTGTTAGCCGATCATATACAGAAAAAAATATCCTTCGACCAGTTGTTATCAAAGTTGACGAAAATGCTGGAACTATTACGATGGGTGGTACTGAAAGAAGAGCGTCTTTAGTTGGTGAGAAAAATTCCGTTCAATCCCAAGCTGTAATAACATACAATAATAGAAGTAAAATAGATTTCACGGTGGCTGAAACATCCTCTAACCCTTATATTATTTTGGGCTATACTTCTGATATTGATGTCGTTCGCAAAGTAGAATATCCAGCACCAGCAGGTAGAGAAAAAATTGTAAAGTCAATTTCAAAAGATAGTGCAATTGATCAGGAGTTTAGTCAGTATTTACCGTATCAATCTGAAAAAGCGAGAACACAAGAGCTAAGCTGGGAAATTGATGCTCCGATAGCTGATTCATTAGTAGTAGGGGATTGGGAAGTAACCAATGAAGAAGGAACAAATAGTACGGCGCTGTTTTCTATCACGACTACCAATGGAAAAACAACGATCAAACCTAAGGATAAATCCCAAGTGGCTTTATATGGTCATTACTTCTATTTTAAAAGAAAAGTTAGTCTCTCGAAAACACCAATTGATGAAACGTTGCTGAAAGAGCGAGAGAGTGGGAAATACCTTGATACTAAAGGAACAGTCACGATGCATGTCGATGATAAATCTGATTTAAAAACAACATTTAAGACCAATATTAATTTTCTAGCGACGGTTACTTATCACTATTTAGATCAAAAAATAAATCAACCGATTCCCAATTTACCAGATACGATAAAAACAGAAATGACTAGTTTACTTACGCATCCCTATCCGCTAAAAGAAGGAGGAATTGTTCCTGGATATGCATACTTATCTGCATCACCAACCAATGTTGGAGACCAAGTGATTAAGTATAGTCAAGAAGAGGTATCTTTTCTTTATGGGAAACTTACGATACAGTCAAAAAGAGCAGTTGCCCCTTTAGGCATGGACACAACAACATTTACTCCAACCCAATTAAAGAATTTAATTGACTCTGCCAAATATGGGACAAATGAATTGACTAGTTATGAACTCGGTGTTGTAAAAGCAGCAGATACCTCTGTTCTTACGAATGATACAGTGACTTCAGCTATGACGATTAAACTTACGACTGATTTAGATGGAAAACATTTAGAGACACATTTTGATGTTTCGGTAGATGTAACTTGGGGGAATTCTATAGCATTAGGTGGAAGTGGGACAACGATAGGTGAATCAACATTAGCCTTAAGCCTCCATGAAGATGAGAATCAGATGCCCTATATAGCTGGAAGCTACGGAAATATTTCAGTTGATAGAACTACGCCCTTGGATGGAAACAATCAATCCGACACACCTTATTACCAAGTAACCTATTTAGATATGAGTAAGAAGGCATCTGGCATTAATGGGGCAACTGAAGTTTCTAATAAACCACAAGCGCCGACCGATGTACTCCTAAGTGCGTCAAATCAATCAACGCCATTTAACATGTTGGCGCAGTTCAAGCAAAAAACACCTGGTATGAATGGGCGATTGTCTGTTCATTACGACGATGTGATCGGTATCTACGTAACTCCACAAGACCAACAAGCGTTGTATATGAATAATCAAGGACCTTCAGTTCCTTTAAAAGGATTACCTAATCAAAAGAGCATTTTTTATAGAATCACTAAAACAGGATTTGTTCCGTTGTATTTAGATCATTTAGAGCGTAAAAATGTTAGTATCACAACAAAAGAAACCGAGTCATCAGAAAGCTATAATGCCCATTACGATCAAGCGGGAATAGATCAATATTTCAGTATTCCATCGGCGAACCATCACTATGCGAAGATAGTCGGAAATGGATTTAAAACCTATCCAAAACAGTATTTAGCAGTAACCGAAGATGCCAAAGGTCAGGTGTATGTAGCAGAGCAGTTAAGTGAAGCGAGTAATAAATACTTGAAGTATCCTTATGAACTAAGTTTTACAGGATATGGTCCAGACTTCAATGTTGAAAAGCCTCAAACGCTAGACTTTGGTACTCCAGGAATTAGAGCTTATCGACAAGAAATAAAACAAGCCAATCCAGAGTGGCAACTTAAGGTCTTGGATAATCGTCTAACAAAAACTTCTTGGGAAATCCAGGCACGCGTGACCCAGCCGCTTCAAGCGACGGTTGGAGATACCACGAAAGAGCTTAAAGGCGCTTTTATAAAATTAAAAGACAAAGGAACAAAGATTCCTTTGAATCAAACAATGCAAAACATTTATATAACCAACCGTCCTGAAATGAATAATCTCATTCAATGGAAGGATTTAGATGGCTTTTATTTAAGTGTACCGCCAAGCGTCATGCAAAAAGATCTTTCCTACCAAACGAATGTAGAGTTTTTATTAAGTGTTGGACCGTAGTTTAAATATGCCATTAAATAGAAAAAATCGATCTAAGCCTAATATTTCGTCCTACCAAAGTGACGAGAATAGGTGTAAGTCGATTTTTTTGGCATTTTCTAACATTTAGGTAAAAAATAAATTTATTTTTCAACGAATGAAAATAGTAGAAAACCTCTAATAATAAGAATTGTTTATAAAAATAGTAATGAGGACTGTAATAATAACACTAGACCTTTAATTTTTTTGTTTAGTAGCATATAATAGGAAATGGTTATTTGAAAACACACAAGGATGAGTTTCATGGTACAATAGCATGTAATGGATTACTACAGGAGGGAACACTACCATGGTTAAAGAAAAAACAAGATATAAAGCTGTGATTGCCGATCATACGTATACGATTATTGGGCAAGAAAGCAAACAACATATGGATTTAGTAACAAAATTAGTCAATGAACAATTAGCAGAAATTAAACATATTTCTCCACAAACAAATAATGAACAGGCATCTGTTTTATTAGCAATCAATGCCATTTCTGATCAATTAAAAAAACAAGAAAAATTACTTCATTTAGAACAAGAAGTCGCTGAATTTAAGAAAAAAACAATTAGATTAGCGGAGCTGGAAAATCGTATTAAACGGATTGAAGCGATTGAAGAAGAAGCACGAGGTGTTTTGAAAAAAAATGGTCAAGAAGATGTTGAAATTCATAATCACATGGAAGCACAACAAATCTTAAACGAAAACCGCAAACAACAGATACAAAATAAAAGTACGCAAGAACAATAACCCGAGAGGATGACAAGATGCTAACATTACTGATTTTACTATTATTAGCCATCGGTTTTTATACAGGCGCTAGACGGGGATTGATTTTGCAAGCATTGTACACATTTGGCTATCTTTGCTCTTATTTGGTAGCCAAGAACTACTATAAAAGTTTAGCCTCTCATCTAGAATTATATATTCCGTATCCTTCACCTACTGCGGAAACGAAATTAGTTTTTTTCAAGCAAGAACTGACACTAGATTTAGATCAGGCTTTTTATGGCGCAGTAGCGTTCTTACTGATTTTAATAGCAGGTTGGTTAATTGTGCGCTTATTAGCTATTTTTGCCCATGGCTTAGTTTTTGTGCCAGTGTTAAAGCAAGCAAATTGGCTAGCCGGTGGATTCATTAGTTTTTTGGTTATTTATATTGGAATATTTTTAGTATTAAGTACACTGTCCATGTTGCCGGTGGACGCTATTCAAAATCAGTTTAAAAACAGCGGCTTTGCTCGTTTTATTGTCCAAGATACACCAATTTTTTCAAAACAAATCTATCATTTATGGATTGAACAAATGATTAAATAAAATCGATTCGTGCGTTGCTCGTTTCCAGTATCACAAGAACAGAAGGTGAAAAAATGAATACAAGAATTTTAACTACATTGGGATTTGATACAGTCAAACAACTAATCGCTCAGTATGTGGTTACAGCCCAAGGATTGGAAGAAGTTGAAATACTAGCACCCACAAACGATAGAACAAGTATTCAATCTTGGTTAAAAGAGACAGAAGATGGATTGAAAATTCAACGATTACGTGGCGGAATCCCAATTCCTAAATTAGAAAACATCCGTCCCCATATGAAACGTATCGAAATCGGAGCTGATTTAAATGGGGTTGAATTGGCACAAGTGGGACGAGTTCTGTCAACAACATCTGAAGTCATTCGATTTTTTAATGATTTAAAAGATAGCGAAATAGAATTATTGCGACTTTTTTCTTGGATTGAACAATTGATCGTTTTACCTGAATTGAATCGTCGTCTAAAAGAATCGATCGACGAAGATGGCCGAGTGACCGATGAAGCATCTCCAGAATTAAAAATCATTCGCAATAATATTCGTAGAAGTGAACAAACAATCCGTGAGCAATTAGATGGTATCGTTCGAGGAAAAAATGCTAAATATTTAAGCGATGCGATCGTCACAATGCGAAATGAACGATACGTAATTCCAGTCAAACAAGAATACAAAAGTGTTTTCGGTGGCGTTGTGCATGATCAAAGTGCTTCAGGGCAAACATTGTTTGTCGAACCAAAACAAATTGTTGAACTGAACAATCGACTAAGACAACATCAAATCTCAGAACGCAATGAAATAGAACGGATACTATCTGAGTTATCTGCTGAATTAGTTCCTCACAGAAATGATATTTTGCATAATGCTTATGTTATTGGCAAGTTAGATTTCGTCAATGCCAAGGCTCGTTTTGGAAAAGAATTAAAAGCAATTGTACCTGAACTAAACGAAGAAAACCACATATACTTTAAACAGGCAAGACATCCATTGTTAGATCAAGAGAAAGCTGTTGCCAATGATATTACCATTGGCAAAGACTATCAAGCGATAGTCATTACAGGTCCTAATACTGGGGGAAAAACAATTACCTTAAAAACTTTAGGATTACTTCAATTGATGGGACAATCAGGTTTACCTATCCCTGCTGGAGAAGAAAGTCAGATGGGGATTTTTGATGAGATATTCGCTGATATTGGTGATGAGCAGTCAATTGAACAAAGTCTAAGTACATTTTCTTCTCATATGACAAATATTGTTGATGTTTTAAACAAAGTTGATAGTCATAGTCTCGTATTATTTGACGAACTAGGTGCTGGAACTGATCCGCAAGAAGGAGCTGCTTTAGCGATTTCCATTTTGGATGCGTTAGGCAGTAAAAGTGCTTATGTAATGGCTACAACCCATTATCCAGAATTAAAAGTTTATGGGTATAATCGTTCAGGTACGATTAATGCGAGTATGGAATTTGATGTTGATACTTTAAGCCCAACCTATCGTTTATTAATCGGTGTTCCTGGCCGAAGCAATGCCTTTGAAATTTCGAAACGTTTAGGGTTAGACAATACGATTATCAATGAAGCAAAGCAAATCATGGACGGAGAAAGCCAAGACTTAAATGAAATGATTGCTGATTTGGAAAATCGCCGGAAAATGGCAGAAACAGAATATTTAGAAGTACGACATTATGTAGATGAGTCAGAACGTTTGTATAATGAATTGAAGGAAGCTTATAGCTACTTTTTCGATGAACGGGAAAAAGAAATGGCTAAAGCCCGTCAAAAAGCAAATGAACTTGTGGCTCAAGCCGAAGAAGAAGCTGGGAGTATTATTTCGGATATCCGTAAAATGCAGCTAAGTAATGGTGCTCAAGGTGGAGTGAAAGAACATCAGCTAATTGATGCAAAATCAAAATTATCTAATCTTCATCAAGCAGAAGCCAGTTTAGAAAAAAATAAAGTCTTGAAAAAAGCAAAAGAGCAAAAGAAACTAAAAGTAGGCGATGAAGTACTCGTCAATACTTATGGACAAAGAGGCACCCTACTACGCAAATCTGGAGAACATGAATGGCAAGTTCAGTTAGGTATTTTAAAAATGACTGTAGATGAAAGTGATATGACACCAGTTGCTCCAGCAAAAGAGCCGAAACAACGTGTGACATCCGTTCGTTCAAGTGAGAGTAGTCATGTGGCAAACCAATTGGATTTACGAGGAAAGCGTTATGAAGAAGCATTGGCAGAAGTAGATCAATATTTGGATGCTGCTATTTTGGCAGGGTATCCTCAAGTGACGATTGTCCATGGGAAAGGAACTGGCGCACTTAGAACGGGGATTACAGATTATTTAAAAAATCATCGTAGTGTCAGCAGTTATGAGTTTGCCCCTGGAAATCAAGGTGGGAACGGCGCAACAATTGTAAAATTCAAATAGATGCTTACCTTTAGTAAGCAGATAACTAGTCGTGTGAACAGACGAGTGCTATAATAACTTTAGGTTCAAATAAGTAGGAGGTTTACGGTATGACACAAGTAATTACAGATAAAGACTTTGCACAAGAAACAGATAATGGGCTTGTTTTGATCGATTTTTGGGCAACATGGTGTGGTCCTTGCCGCATGCAAGCACCAATTCTAGAACAATTGAGCGAAGAATATGATGAAAATGAAGTAAAAATCGCAAAAATGGATGTAGATGAAAATCCAGCAACGCCAGCTTCATTTGGTATTATGAGTATTCCAACGTTATTGTTGAAAAAAGACGGAGAAGTTGTAGAAAAAGCCGTCGGAGTTCATTCAAAAGAGCAATTACGTGCATTGATCGACAAACATTTGTAAAAAATGGATGAAACTCAAGTAGCAGAAACTAATTGATACGTTGATTTATCTAAAATTTATGTGATTGGGATATGACTTTATGAGTCATGTCTCAATCCTATTTTTTATGTTTAAAAGGAGAGAAAATGGTATAATATACCGTATCAAGCAAAGAAAGGAAGTATTATGAACGAAAAAATCAAAAATAAATTAGCATTGCTTCCTGATCAACCAGGCTGTTACTTGATGAAAGACAAAAATGGAACAATCATTTATGTTGGGAAAGCCAAAGTGCTAAAAAACCGCGTACGCTCTTATTTTACTGGCAGTCATGATACTAAAACAGAACGGCTTGTTAGTGAAATTGAGGATTTTGAATATATTGTAACAGAATCAAATATTGAGGCACTCCTTTTAGAAATCAATTTGATTCACAAAAATGATCCTAAATATAATATCATGTTGAAAGATGATAAAAGTTACCCATTTATCAAAATTACAAATGAAGATTATCCTCGCTTATTGATTACTCGTAAAGTTGTGAAAGACAAAGCGTTATATTTTGGACCGTATCCAGATGTTGGTGCAGCCAACGAAACAAAGCGTTTACTTGATCGACTTTTTCCATTAAGAAAATGCCGAGTATTGCCTAAAGAAGTTTGTTTGTATTATCACATGGGTCAGTGTTTAGCTCCTTGTGTATTCGATATTCCTAAAGCAACATACAAAGAAATGGTGGGAGAAATTAAACGATTTCTCAACGGTGGTCATCCAGTTATTCAAGAAGAATTAGAGAAAAAAATGGCGGATGCTGCAGAAAATATGGAGTTTGAGAAAGCGGCTGAATACCGGGATCAGATTAAAGCGATTGAGACAGTCATGACGCGTCAGAAAATGACAAATGCTGATTTAGTCGATCGAGATGTTTTTGGTTATGCAGTTGATAAAGGCTGGATGTGTGTACAAGTATTCTTTGTTCGCCAAGGGAAACTGATTGAACGAGATGTCTCCATTTTTCCGATTTACAATGAAGAAGAAGAAGATTTCCTAACGTTTATTGGTCAATTTTATCAAGAAAACGAGCATTTTATTCCAAAAGAGGTCTTAATTCCGGATAACATAGATATTGCAAGTGTAGAAGCGATGTTGGAAACGAAAGTCTTACAACCCCAAAGAGGAGAGAAAAAGAAATTAGTCAAGCTTGCTGGTAAAAATGCAACAGTTGCTTTACAAGAGAAATTTGATTTAATTGTACGTAAACAAGAACGAACAATTGGAGCAGTTGAAAAATTAGGAAATGCGATGAATATTCCAGCTCCTATAAGAATTGAAGCATTTGATAACTCCAATATTATGGGAACAGATCCTGTTTCAGCAATGGTTGTTTTTATTGATGGACGACCAGATAAGAAAGAATATCGAAAATATAAGATAAAGACTGTAAAAGGACCAGATGATTATGCATCAATGAGAGAAGTTATTTACCGTCGATATTCTCGCGTATTAAAGGAAAATTTACCATTTCCTGACTTGATTGTAATTGATGGGGGGAAAGGACAAATCGATGCAGCCAAAGAAGTGTTGGATAATCAGCTAGGATTAGATATCCCAATTGCAGGATTAGCCAAAAATGATAAGCATAAAACAAGCGAACTTCTTTTTGGACCTAATTTAGAGGTTATTCCTTTAGAAAGAAATTCACAAGAATTCTTTTTACTGCAGCGGATTCAAGATGAAGTTCATCGATTTGCCATTACATTTCACCGCCAATTACGAAGTAAAAATAGTTTTGCCTCTCGCTTAGATGATATAGAAGGCTTAGGTCCAAAACGGAAAAAAGAACTATTAAAACAATTTAAATCCTTAAAAAACATCACAGCGGCTTCTATAGAAGAATTAAATGCATCTGGGTTGCCAAAAAATGTGGCTAAAAATGTGTATGACCATTTACATCAAAGTGAATCTGATATGAGAAATGATTCACAATGATTTTGGGAAATAAAAACTAAAGTTATTTCGTTGATTTTAGTTTTTATTTTCATTTTATTATCTAGTGGAGAGTAAAAAAATGTTTGACATAGAAAGTCTGTAAGGATACTCTAGTATTATAATTTAAAAGAACGTTCGTTATTGAATTTAACTAACGTTCGTTGTAAGCTACTAAGTGGTCATTAAGTTGATCCTATAGAAATGTAAGATAAGGATAATTGTCTGAATATTTAGTAAAATAAACTTGCTGCAAATATATGATAAAATAGTGATGGACAAGTAAAGATTAAATTGACAGAAAGGATAGAATAAAGCGGAAATTTAGATTTTTAACTAGGAGGATGGGAAATGTTAGAAGTAAAGAATTTGGTTAAAACGTTTGGGGACTATACAGCAGTGGATAATATATCTTTTGAAATTCCAGATGGAAAAATTCTTGGATTGATTGGACAAAACGGAGCTGGTAAAACGACAACGTTCCGGTTAATTTTGGATTTTTTAACACAAGATAGTGGAACTGTATTGTGGAATGGTCATCAGTTAAGTGGGAAAGATTACAATGATATTGGCTACTTACCAGAAGAACGAGGGTTATATCCAAAAGTATCAATTCAAGATCAGCTTATTTATTTTGCTGAATTAAGAGGCAAAACGAAAAAAGAAATTGAGCCTAAAATTGATGAATGGATGGAAAAATTCAAAGTCAAAGGCAAGAAGACGGACAAGGTAAAGTCACTTTCTAAAGGAAATCAGCAGAAAGTCCAATTAATAGCAACACTGATTCATGAGCCTAAATTGGTCATTCTAGATGAACCATTTAGCGGCTTAGACCCTGTGAATGCCGAACTTTTAAAAGATGGAATTATTGCCTTAAAAGAAAAAGGCTCATGCGTTATTTTCTCTAGTCACAATATGGATAATGTTGAAAAAATTTGTGATCATTTAGTGATGTTACGAAGTGGTAAAATGGTATTAAATGGCAAAGTTCATGAAATACGTGAAAGCTTTGGACGAACTAAAGTCTTTTTAGAATCGTCCTTAACTCCAAATGATGTCTTACCAATTGATGGTGTAAAATCAGCAATCAAGCGTACAGATGGCGTTGTTGAAATCACACTTGATGATCCAAAAGCTGGAGAAGAAATATTTACTAAAGCCACACAATTTGGCTATATTCCGATGTTTAATCAACAACCACCAACGTTAGAAGAAATATTCAAGATGAAAGCAGGTGAACCAAATGAGTAAATTTTGGATTATAGCAAGTGATGTCTATAAAAAGAATATCAAATCTATTTCTTTTATCATTATGATGTTAGTTCCTGTTTTACTTATAGGCGTTATTTAT
The DNA here is from genome assembly GCF_002140715.2 of Enterococcus sp. 4G2_DIV0659. Classification (NCBI taxonomy): domain Bacteria; kingdom Bacillati; phylum Bacillota; class Bacilli; order Lactobacillales; family Enterococcaceae; genus Enterococcus; species Candidatus Enterococcus mansonii. The sequence continues at coordinate 3,329,525 of NZ_NGLE02000001.1, forward strand.
CTAGCAGGTTCATTAGCAGGTGGATTTTCTGAAGAAACTAAAGTTGGTCTTGTGTCTGATAATCAAGCATTAGCCACACAACTTGAGAAATCAAAAACGGAAGATTATACGTTTAAAGTAATAAAAAATCAAAAAGAGGCGGAAAAACAATTAAAAGATAAAGACATTGAAGCCTTTCTTGTCATAAATACGAAAACAGAACAGATTCAAGGGAATCTATATGCAGAATCTTCATTAGGAACAAAAACAGAATTAATGATAAATCAACTAATTGATGGCGTGCAATCATCATTAAATGCAAGCAAATTGAATTTGACGGAAAAACAAGTAGAAAGCTTAAGCCAACCGGCCAGTTTTGAGAAGACCAAAGTCAGCTTTGATGAAAATGGAAAAATGAAGACGGGTCAAGACAATACAGCTATTCAGTCGGCATTATCCTTCGTGATTACTATTATTTTGTGGATGTTTATTGTGACATATGCCTCTATTATTGCTCAAGAGATTGCTTCTGAAAAAGGCACTCGAATCATGGAAGTCATTTTATCAAGTACCAAAGCCCAAACTCATTTTTATGGAAAATTAACGGGTGTTATTTTAGTAGCCCTTACTCAAATTGCTATTTATGCGGTTACAATAGGAGTCGGTATTAATCAATTAAAGAATTTAGATATGGTCAAAAATATCCTATCAGGATTAACAACAGCGAATATATTTGGAAACTTTTTAATTTTTACACTGATATTCTTTATGTTAGGAATATTAGTTTACTCAGTACTTGCTGCTTTGTGCGGATCTTTAGTGTCAAAACCCGAAGATACAGCTAAAGCAGTTCAACCAATTATTTATCTTGCGATGATTGGATATTTTATCGGTATTTCATTGGGAATAACTGATCCTCAAAATATCGTGATTAAAGTAACCTCTTATATTCCACTGATTTCATCGTTTATTATGCCGATTCGTTTGGCAAGTGAGACAGTTACGGTTGCTGGTGCGGTTACCTCTGTAGTAATTCTTGTTGTTTTCGGCTTGTTGTTAACGATGTTTTCAGCAAAACTATATAAATCAAACGTATTGGTTTATAGTGAAGGCGGCGTCTGGAAATCATTGAAGCAGTCCATTTCGATTTTAAGAAATGAGCGGGAAAAATAAAAAAAGTTGACGGGGAAACAATTTAATCTGCTCTGCTGCATATATTTTGCCCCCGAATAATCAGCCAAAATATATAGGATTAGGTCAAGGGATAACTCGAATCGTTATGTCCTAGACCTAATCCTATGTTTATTGTTTTAAAGGAATCGTCGTTCTTTCGATAAGTTTTACGCTGATTTCACGCTCTGAAATCGTCTGATCATTTAATTGATTATGAATATAGATAAAAGAATTTTCCGCTTGATGTTTAATGGAATAATCAACAGTTGTGATATGCATCAAGCGACTAATTTCACTATTATCAAATCCAATTACAGCGACATCGTCGGGGATGGTGTAGCCCAAGGTTTGGAGCTCAGAAATAAAGCCAGCTGCAACGGAATCTGTGTAAAAAGCCATTGCGTCAGTCTTGTTTGCCATTTCGTGCCATGTTTGCGCAATATTTCGACCATTGTCAATTCTGTTGTTGTCATGAAAGATCCATTCTTTCTTTATTGGAATCTGCTTATCCTTGTGAAAATCATCGATTGCTCGTAATCTGGCTTTCGTATTTAGATTTTCAGAATTTCCTAGAACGTGACCAATAGACCGATAGCCACGCTGGAAAAGATAATTCAATGAACGTAAGTAACCAGAATAATGATCAACATAAGAAGAATAAATTCGATCGGAATCAATACGATGCCAAGTAGCAATAGGTCCGTAAATACTATAAGGTTCGATAACTTCCCATTTATTCGCTCGAGTTAGAATAAAAATACCGTCTAATTGTTTATATTTCATCTGGTTTAATGCATCAATCTCTTTTTTCTTATCACCATCTGTAAAATATAATGTGACATAATAGTTGTATGTTTTAGCAATCGAAATGAAACTTTGCAGAAAAACACCTAACGGATCAAAAAATCCGTGTGCAAGAAAACCAATTGTCTTTGTTTCTCCACTTTGAAGATTACGTGCAATCAAATTTGGAGAATATGCCAGCGCTTCCATTGCATCGAGTACTTTTTTTCGACTTTCTTGACTAACATAACCATTTCCTGAAATGACTCTAGAAACAGTGGATTTTGACACTTGAGCTTGTTTTGCTACATCGATGATTGTTGTCATAAGAACGCCTCGCTTATTAATAATCTCTGTTGTTCAAAAGCTGAACAACGTTTGTTACTTATTAAGTATAGCATAAAAGAATTGAAAAAAGCGCTTGACATGGGAACATTCCCACATAGTATCATAAAAATGTAAACGATGTCAGAACGTACTCTGAACAAAAAATCAGGAGGGAATCATATGACAAGAGGAGCATTAAAAATTGCAACAATTGGTGGAGGATCAAGCTACACACCAGAACTGATTGAAGGATACATTAAAAGAAAAGATGAGTTGCCAATTAAAGAAATTTGGCTCGTAGATATTGAAGAAGGAAAAGAAAAGTTAGAAACCGTTGGTGCTATGGCCAAACGGATGGTGAAAGCTGCAGGTCTAGATTGGGAAGTTCATTTAACACTAGATCGTCGTGCGGCATTAAAAGACGCTGATTTTGTATCTACGCAGTTTCGAGTTGGGCTATTAGATGCTAGAATCAAAGACGAACGAATTCCTTTATCTCATGGAGTCTTGGGACAAGAAACAAATGGAGCCGGTGGTATGTTTAAAGCTTTCCGGACGATTCCTGTAATTCTGGGAATTATTGAAGACATGAAAGAGTTATGTCCGAATGCTTGGTTAGTAAACTTTACGAATCCAGCTGGGATGGTCACAGAAGCTGCAATCAAACATGGCGGTTGGAAAAAAACTGCTGGGTTATGTAATGTACCGATTGGTCACAGAAAACAAGCGGCTGAAAAATTAGGTATCCCAGAAGAGGATTTATTCTTCAAATTTGCAGGAATCAATCATTTCCATTGGCATCGTGTATGGGATAAAGAAGGAAATGAACGGACACAAGAACTTATTGAGTTGATTTATGGACCGCAAGAAGATTCTGAAAGCCACTTGAAAAACATTCACAATGCACCATTCCACTATGAACAAATCAAAGATTTAGGTATGCTGCCATGTGGCTATCATCGGTATTATTATATCGAAGATGAAATGCTAAAACATTCGATTGAGGAATTTGAAAAAGGAGAAACAAGAGCGCAAGTAGTTAAAGAAACGGAAGCTCGTTTGTTTGAATTATACAAAGATCCTAATCTAGATTATAAGCCAAAAGAACTAGAACAACGTGGGGGAACGCATTATAGTGATGCGGCTTGTGAATTGATTGCATCAATTTATAATGATAAACGCACAGACATGGTTGTTTCTACAGAAAATAATGGAACGATTACAGATTTACCATACGATTGTGTAGTTGAAGTTTCTGGTCCTGTTACAGCTCACGGTCACGAACCGTATAACTGGGGTGCATTTCCACCTGCTGCACGCGGTATTATCCAAGTGATGAAAGGCATGGAGGAAACTGTGATTCGTGCAGCGATTGATGGAGATTACGGAGCGGCGCTACATGCATTTACGATCAATCCATTAGTTCCAGGAGGTTCAATGACCAAGACATTACTGGATGAATTATTGATTGCCCACAAAGATCATTTGCCTAATTTTTCACAAGCTATTAGTAAAATTGAAAAGGAACAGCCTGAAACAGTAGAGTATGTAACAGAGCTAATGAAGAGTAACTAGAACAAAAATAGAAGACTGTTAGAATTAACATGTAAAGTTAATTCTAACAGTCTTCTATTTTTCTATGTTTAGATCAATCAACTGAAACAATTTAATCATTCGAAAAAAGAGTACTATGAATAAATAAAGTCAAGTCATACCAAGTTCGTTTATCTAAAAAGCTATCCATAAAAAAGAATTTTTGATTATCCCTAAAACCATGAACTTCAAAATAATCTGTTATGACAATCTGAGCATCCATTATATTCGTTGTAAATCGAATCGTTTGAGGATTGAACAACATTAGAAGTCTATTTTTTATAAAATTGGAACCAAGATTGTTCCCGCTATATTCGATGTATATTGTCATAGTTGGAACGACAAACATATCCGTCAAAATAGTTAGTAGCATGCATATTCCTAAATTAAAAGAAGGAGCTAAATCGAATTCGGGATTTTGTATACTAAAATCTTTATAAAAATGACTAACATTTGAAAGGTCGGGTGTGTGCTCTTTCATTGAATCAAATTCATTTGGATCATAAGGCAATTCTGAATGAAGGTAAAGTAATGGATTTATTGAAAACATCGAGCAATGAAGCAAGGTAATAAGTAAATGATAAAAAATATTTACCCTTGCATTTTGGTTAATAGGGTTACGTGCAAAGAAATGTTTCTCATATTCCAAAACCAATAAATCACATGAGTGAACGATTGAGTTTGTTCGTGAAAAAGACTTGTATAGAAGCAATTTTTCCTCTGAAGTGTCAATATCCGAAATAAAACTTCGAACCATCAATTCAAAAAATAATTGTTCATCCTCTGAACGGAGATGCTTTTCTCCTATACCAAATAAACCACCTGATAATTTGAAGGGCTTTAGTACTTCTTTTTCTTTATCAGATAAATGAATTGGAAATTTAAATTGCCTCAGAGTCGCTATTCCCAAAATTAACTTCAGACGTTTGATAGTGGAGGGGCTGTATTTCATTTCTAATTCTTGAGTCATAATAGAATTTGATAAAAAATTAGATAATTTTAGTTCGATAGGAAATGCGATACCTCTTGAAGTATTCCAATAAAAATAAAAGAAAAACATTCTTAAGTGTTTTTCGTCACCACATAAATTTTCTTTTGAGTGGAAGACTATTTTTAAGTGAAATTGACTTAATTGGTCATTTAAAGTTGTTATTTGTTTGTAAAGATAAGGGACACTTACGAACAATTTGTCAGCTAATTCGTCTGCTGTAGCGTAATTTTTATCAAGTATTTCAGAGATAATTTTAAATTGCAGTGAATCTTTTAAGTAGTAAATTCGTAAATGAATAAATAAATAATCTATATCAAAATTAGAATGATTAACTAATTGATAACTTCCAGTGTTTTTTTTAAAATAGATATTTTTTAATTCTTCATTTTTTTTAATATCTCCTTCTAATTCATTGAAATAACGTTTTAATGTACTTAACGAAATGTCTAAAAAATCTTGTAAATAAGTAAAGGAGACCGCTTCTCCTTCCTTGAAAACTAATTCTTTGAAAAGTTCTAATTTCTTTTTATTTTTGTCTGTTAAAAAAAATTCCATTCTAGTCGTCCTTTGCAATCGATTTCCGTGGAATTATAGATTATATAGGACACAAAGTCAACGACACGAGCGATTGAAATAGCAATATTTCATTTTTTTTTGTTATTAATAGTGTCTATTAATATCTTCTAAAGAAGTTTTTATCGTATGTATATTTGTTATTTTATCTAAAACAGAATAGAAAAATGGTCAGTTTTGGATTTCCATTTATTTATTTTGTAATTTATCATGAGTAAGTGATGAAAAAAAGAAATAAATTTGGTTAAATTAAGTGATTTTTATTTATTGAAAAAACTAGAGTTGGAAAAATATATATTTAAAATATATTCGAAATATAAAAGATTGATTTGAACAATTTATGGAGTTGAAATGAATATGGGGAGAATAAAAGTCAAATACTATTATTTTATTATTATTATCATGGTAAGTATAGCTGTTATCTTTTTGAGGAATGGAAATAAAATTCAAGCGGATATCGTAGACACTAATGCTGAACAAAAAAATGTAAAATCTGAGAAATCGGGAATCAGTTTAGAGGGACCACTTGTTTCATTCACCACATGGAGTTTTTATAACATAACACAGACTGGGCAAGACCTCTTTTACGTAGGTAGGGGTGATAAGTTTAATACTAAGACGTCATGGTTTGAGACGACAAAAAATGATTCAGAGATATCTATAATTCATTCCCATATCCCTGGTAGCACGACCCCTACCTCAATTTCTGCTTTTGCACGATTCAATGAAAAAAGTACAAATTATTATAGAGTGGTGATGGATGTTTACCCAGGAGGGATTAATGGTGCGAGTATAAAACCTAAAGTCCAAATTGCAAGAAATGGTTCGCCAGAGGTGCTAACAACTGAATATGCACATGTCGACTTTATTTTTAAAGGAGAATACGAAAATTTTGCTGGTCCTATTGTAATCAATATAGCAGAACCATCTATTAATTTGACGTATAAGTATCAGACCTTAATTAAAAATATTAAATTGTATGATTTAGGACCTGTAACGAGTGATCAAGTCAACACTTACGTTACTGACTTATTTACTGACTCTACACATACAGAGCTAAAAACTTCTGTAACGCAAGCAAAGATAGATGAAGCGAAAAGAATGGTAGAGTCCTTTACTGCAGGAGCTACTTCGACTGCTTTAAAGGCCGAAGTGACTAAAGCACAAAATTTATTAAATAAAATTCGGATGACCTTAACTGTATCTGATTTAGTGGATAATCCTTTGGAGAGTAATTCTCATACAATTACAGGAAAAACTTATCCAAAGGCGTTTCTCCGTTTTTCTGGAACCCCTTCAATAGAAAATGGGCAATTAACTACTGGGATAGATGGGGATTCAATCCAATACCATCTTCGAGCAGATGCAGCGGGGAATTTTAGCTATTCATTGCCAGAAGGAGAATTCTTTAAAGCAGGAGCAACGATCAATATTTACGGTATGCTTAATGGAAAGAGTATTTCTCAAAATAAAATAGTTAAAGATACAACGCCGCCAGAAAAACCGATTTTAAATGCTATTAAAGATACCAGTCAAAGTATTACAGGTAGTGCAGAAGCGGGTACAACAATTAAAATGTATGATGTTGAAACAAACAATGAATTTCTCACGGGAACAGTTGGGGCACAAGGGCAGTTTAACATTAGCATTCCCTCAACAAAGCAGCCCCTTGTTCCTTATAAAAAATATTTTGTCACAACAACAGATGCAGCGGGAAATGTTAGTGTGTCTTCAGACTCTCAAGAAGTAGCTGATACCACACCACCTAAAGCTGATCCAGTTCAACAGATAATAGATGTGGGAACTAAATTGCCTCCAATGGAACAACTAATAAAGAATATTTATGATAATGCAGGAAGTGGTTCGGATAATTTAACAATTAAATTGACAAAAGAACCTGATACCAGACAAGTTGGATATAAAGAAGCAGAAGTGACTCTAACGGATAAAGCTGGGAATTTCACGGTTGTAAAAGTCCCTATAGTTGTAAAAAATCCAGAAACTTTGATAGATGATAGATACTTACTACAGGCATCTGATTTAACGGCACTGGCAATTGATCTTCCTGATACGAAAGAAAAACAACGAGAATTTATGTTGGAGCGTGCGCCAATCAATGCATGGGACTTGAGAACTGGAAAATTAGTGAATGATGATATCATCTTTGACTATGGAACGTTTACAAAACAGCCAGGAAGTTACGAAATTACCGTTACAATCGGTAATCTTTCAAAAAAAATCAATCTTACTCTTCTGGAAGGGAGTATTTTCTTCCAAGAGTCCCCTAGAGATATTTATTTTGGGGAGCAATCTATAATAGCTAAAAACCAAGAAATTGAAGCAAAAAATGCGATAAGATTGGTAATCAATGATCAACGTTTTCAAAGAGAAAGATGGCGATTATTAGCTCGGACGAATCAACCATTTACAACAGCTACAGGGATTGAATCAGGGATGACATTAGCGTATAGGACGTATGATACAAACAATCATTATACGGATACGTCTATAAATGAGTTGGACACCGCACTTATTTATGAGTCGAAAAATAATCAAGATCGATTGATTCAGCTAGATTTTACAAAAGAGAGGCAGCAAGAATTAATTCTTAAGGTTCAGCCAGGAAGTGTCCGCTCGAATATAGAGTACTCCGCTAAAGTACTATGGACAATAGAAAATGGCCCATAATTAAGCGTTTTTTTCCGTAAACTATTTGTAATTAAATTTTTTAAAGTAAAATATATATCCCGAAAGAATGTAATATTTGTCTTATTATCCAAAATAGATTTAAAAAGTGGTCAGATTTGGATTTTATTTTATTCATTTCATACTTTATTATGAATAAAAGATAGAAAAAAGAAATGAATTTGGTTGAATAAGTGATCTTTACTGCTAAACAACTTGTATAACAGTAAAAGTAATAGTGAAAATATATTATTGGAACTGTTGAAAACCAATAGTAATTCGTTTTTGGAGGGACAGGATGAGTATAAAAAAAATAAAATTTTATTTCATTATTATTATTACGGTAACAGGTTTAGTTAGTTTCTTGTTTTTATTTCATTTTTTGGATGGAAATAAAATTCAAGCGGATGTTGTTGGGGATAAGGCGCGTGAAAAAAATGGACGATCTATTGATCTGAACATTCTGGAAGGAACTCCTATTCCTTTTAAATCTTGGTCGTTCTTTATGTACCAAGATAATGCTAATGGCGTACAGCAGTTTGATTATAGATATGGTAATGACTTTAATCTTACTAGTAACTGGTATGATATAACTAGAAGTGAACTAAATTTTCAAATAGTCAACTCTCATCAGCCTGGCAAGATAAAGCCTAGCAAGATGAAAGTTAAGGGCTATTTTGAACAAATAAAAGATCATTATTATAGAGTGGTGGTAGATGTTTACCCAGGAGGGCTTCTTAATACAAATAAAAAACATCAAGTGGGTATTCAGAAGGTTGGAGTACCGATTGGGACACCAGACGTCCTTCCGCCAACGACCGAATACACCCATGTGGACACAATTTTTAAAGCGGATAAGGATAATAAGTATAACTATGTTGATTTTAATCTATATGAAGAGACTGTGAATCTTTACAACAAGTATGAGACCTTATTTCAAAACCTTAGATTGTATGATTTAGGGGTTGTAACGATGGATCAAATCAAACCTTATGTCGATGACCTGTTTACTGACTATACACATACGGAATTAAAATCATCGGTGACACAAGCAAAGATAACTGATGTGAAGAAAATTGTCGAGGGGTTTACAACTGGTGATACTTTAAAAACGTTAATGGCTGAAGTTGATAAAGCACAAAGTTTGTTAAATAAAATTGCAATGACTTTAACGGTGTCTGAATTAGGAGATAATCCGGCAGGTACTGAGTCTCATACAATTACAGGGAAAACTTATCCAAAAGCGTTTCTTAGCTTTTCTGGAACATCGTCTATAGGGAATGGACAATTAACTACAGGAATAGACGGGGATTCAAAAAAATATCATCTTCGAGCAGATGCTAGAGGGAATTTTAGTTACTCATTGCCAAAAGGAGAATTCTTTAAAAAAGGAACAACAATTAATATTTACGGCATGCTCAATGGAAAGAGCACATCTCAAAATAAAATAGTTAAAGATACAACACCGCCAGATAAACCGATTTTAAATGCTATTAAAGATACCAATCAAAGTATTACAGGGAGTGCGGAGGCGGGTACAACCATTAAAATGTATGATGCTGAAACAAACAGTGAATTTCTAAAAGGAACAGTTAGCGGGAATGGTCAGTTTAACATTAGCATTCCTTCACTAAAGCAGCCCCTTATTCCTTATAAGAAATATTTTGTCACAGCAACAGATACAGCAGGGAATGTTAGTGTATCTTCTGAGTCCCAAGAAGTAGCTGATACCACACCGCCTAAAGCTGATCCAGTTCAACAGATAATAGATGTAGGAGCTGCTTTCCCTCTAGTAGAGCAGCTAGTAAAGAATATTTATGATAATGCAGGAAGCGGTTCGGATAATTTAACAATTAAATTGACAAAAGAACCAGATATCAAACAGGTTGGATATAAAGAAGCAGAAGTAACTATAACAGATAAAGCAAGGAATTTCACGGTTGTAAAAGTCCCTATCGTTGTAAAAAATCCAGAAACCTTGATAGATGACACATACTTACTACAGGCATCTGATTTAACAGCATTGGCAATTGATCTTCCTGATACGAAAGAAAAACAGCGAGAGTTCATTTTTGAGCATGCACCAATCAATGCATGGGACTTAAAGAATGGGAAATTAGTGAATGACGATATTATCATTGACTATGGAACACTTACTAAACAGCCGGGGAATTATGAAATTACGGCTAAAATTGGTAATCTTTCCAAAAAAATTAATCTTACTCTTCTAGAAGGGAGTATTGTATTTCAAGAAACACCTCAAGCTGTTCATTTTGGGGAGCACTCTATAATTGCTGAAAAACAAGAAATTGAGGCTCAAGATGTCATAAGATTGGTAATTAATGATCAACGTTTTAAAACGGAGAAATGGCGATTATTAGCTCGAACGAATCAACCATTTACCACAGAAACAGGGATTGAATCGGGGATGACATTAGCTTATAGGTCATATGATATAAACAATAATTGTAAGGATACGTCCATAAATGAGTTAGGTTCAACACTTATTTATGAGTCAAAAAATGCTCAAGATCGATTGGTACAGTTAGATTTTTCAAAAGAGAAACAGCAAGAATTAATTCTTAAAGTTCAGCCAGGAAGTGTCCGCTCCAATGTAGAGTACTCTACTAAAATACTATGGACGATTGAAAATGGGCCGTGATGGAGCACCTGTAAAGGATCTTTAATCTAATTTGCTAAAACTAAATTATAGAGCCTAACGAATATAATTTTTATATTTTTATCCAAAATAGAGTTGAAAAGTGGTCAGTTTTGGATTTTGTTTTATTCGTTTTATATTTTATTATTAAATAGTGATTAAAAAAAGAAGCATTCGATATTAAATTTATTTTTTATTTATTTTTCATTATAAAGGGACGGGAGAAAGGAGTACTATGAAAAAAAAAGTTGTTTCTATTCTACTTGTAATCTTGTGTGGTGCTCTTTTTTGGGGCGAGCGTACTGAAGCTGTGAATTATGATTCAGAAATAGCCTTACAATTTAAAGAGGATGTCAAAGGAAAAAGTAAAACCAGCAACACAACTAGTAAAACAAATGAAACAAACAAAAAGAATGAAGAGAAGAGTTATCCAAATACAGCTAGCGGTTTTTTTCCTAAAACAGGATCTGTGGTTAATACACTCTTCGTAATTATAGGTTTGATTGTAGCACTAGTTAGTATAACGTTATTAATTTTTAGATTTCGTCATATATCTAAAAAAAGATAGATTATTTTATGGTTTCGGGAGGTGAATGACATAAGAAAAATGAAATACCCAGTAGTTAATTCTGTTTTAATAGTAATGATAACTTCATTCAGTTCATACGTATTTACTGAAACAATCAAGATTCGAGCTGATGCTGGTGATAGAATACCTACTTTGACACCAGCTAATGGAACGTTAAGAGCTGGACGGCCATTTCGTTTATTCGTTAAGATGGAGCTGTTTTTAAAGCATTGCATCCAGACTTTGACTAGACGATTAGAAACGTTATAGAGAATGACTGGGCAAAAAGCGAGTGGCATGATAGTAAATTAGGTAGTAATCGATTACTACAATTAGATTTCTTAAAAAGAAACGTAAAAAGAATTGGTTCTTAAAGTAATACCAGGAAGTGTTCGATCAGATATAGTTTATTCCGCTCAAATACTATGGACACTTGAAAATGGACCATAATACGGGGGAAGAAAGCATGATTAAAACTATAAACAAGCTTTTTTACAGTATCATTTTAGTAGTAGGGAGCTTGATCATTACTCAAACAATGACTATTGCAGAAGCAAATACTGGGGTTCCATCAGAGGTAGAAGTTTTTTTTACTGAAAATAAAGATCCAACACCACCTCTAAACCCAAAAGATCCAAATGAACATGTGGAAGTTATTTCAGATCTTCCTATTAAACCAGGGACAGAGGGACCTTTAAGTGTTGATTTTGCTCCTAATGTAGTTTTTGGAGAGCAAGAAGCTTCAGAAGAAGACGATGTCTACTATGCACAGCTAACAAAAGTCAGAAAAAAAAGTGACGATACTGTAGACGAAGTTCCTAACTATATTCAAATAACCGATAATCGGGGAAAAGATAATGGTTGGAAATTAACAGTTAAGCAAAATGGACAACTAAGAAACGGTGACCATATATTAGTAGGTGCCGAAATGATGTTAAAAAATGTTACGCTCATCTCTCCAAATGACAACAAAAAACCAATTTATACTAAAGATATTCTACTTGATCCTGTTGCAAGTCAACCGATAGAAGTGTCAAAGTCGGATGAAAAAACAGGGAAAGGTACATGGATTATCATGTTTGGAAGTAATCTGTCGGAGAGCAAAAAAAGTATTCAAATTAAAGTACCAGGGGATACTGACAAAAAGAGAGGGAAATACACAACTTCTTTAACTTGGGAGTTAGTGGATTCACCAATATAAACAAAATCATAGGGGGAAACAAAATGAACAACACACACACAAGACTGTTTGCTTTAGGTCTGACAACATTTGCAGGTCTAATGTTAGGAGCAACAACAACATTTGCTGAGGAGCCATTAGAAAATACAGCGCCGCCAACAATTGCTGACCCACAAAAACAACAAGCAGAGATTTCATTTTTCCAAAATGAAACGGATCCAAATAAACCAACAGACCCAGGTACTGGTGAAGAAATCGATGGCGGAACTGGCATGGTTGGTCCATTAACAATTGATTATATTTCAAAAATCAAATTTGAAAACCAAAAGCTTTCAGGGAATAATGAAACATATTTTGCAAAACTAGATACAGTAAAATATGTTGGTAAAGAACAAACAGTAGAGAAAGCAAACTTTGTCCAAGTGACAGATAACCGCGGATCAAATGCTGGTTGGAAATTACAAGTAAAACAAGACAAACAATTTGAACACAAAGATGAAAAAGACGGCAAAATTACAAAACTTACTGGAGCAACATTATCATTTTTGAATCCAACAATGAAATCTGCTTCATTATCAACTAAAATTCCTTCATCAATTAAACCTGTCAAATTTGATGGTGATGCAGATACACCAGTAAACCACGATGTAGTAACAGCCAGCCAAAACGAAGGAATGGGAACATGGTTCTACACATTAGGTGGCAACGTTGAAGAAGGAAAAACAAGTATTTCTCTAAGTGTTCCTGGAGATTTAGCAAAAGTAGCAGGAGCATACTCAACGCAATTAACTTGGACGTTAGTTGATAGCCCAGCATAAATTTACAAAATAAACACAAAAAAACATACACAATAGAAAACTATGAAATAGGGGAAAAAACATGAAAAAAATTACGTTAACGACAGCAGCATTATTAGTAAGTACAGCGGTACTTGGAGCTACTCAAGCTTTTGCTGCAGATCCAACAACAGACACAAACGCGACGGTATCATTTAAAGCGGACGATTTAGGTGACGGTAGTAGTACGGATCCGACCGATCCTGAAGGTGGCGGTATTGTACCTGGACCTGGAGAAGGAAGCTCAACAACAGGCCCATTAAGATTTGATTTTGTTCCGAATTTTTCTTTCGGAGAACAAAAAATATCTGGTGGAGATAAATCATATCACCCATTAATGGTTTCAACGTTTAAAGTAGTTGATGGCGTACAAACAACGGATAAAAAATATGTACCTCACTATGTGCAAGTAACAGATAATAGAGGAACAAACGAAGGATGGAGCGTAACAGCTTCACGTACAGATTTCAAAACACCTGATGAAGGTGATGAAATTCTAGGTGCTACTTTAACACTTACTAATGGCGTAGTTAAAGGAAACAAAGATGCAGATTTAACTTTAATTCCAGCAATCCCACAATCTGTAGAGATCTCTAATACGCCATCTAACGTTATGACAGCAGCAAAAGATAAAGGAATGGGTTCTTGGGTAACTTCATTTGGTAGTGAAGCAGGAACTGAAGCAACCGATGTAAACCCAAACGTTACTTTAGCAGTAGCAGCTAAATCAAAAAAATATGCGAAAGCATACAGTTCAACAATTACTTGGACAATCTCAGCTGCACCAGCGGTTAACTAATTTCCATTATTCGATGAATTATTTGATAGGCGAGCGAGTATATTCTTTCTCGTCTATCTAATTCGTACATAAGCTGATTTTTAACGTAAAACACATAGATATCAAAAACATATTAGGAGAAGATTATGAAACGTATATTAACACTATTAGTCACAATTATTACTTTAGGAAGTATGCCGTTATCTGCTTTGGCCGATGATGGATCAATGAATTTTTCAGTTAATGCTGTTCTTCCAGAGAATCAAATAGATAAATCAAAATCGTATTTTGAACTACTAATGAAACCAGGACAAGTTCAAGAGTTAGAAGTGATGTTAAACAATCCATTTGATAAGGAAGTTACTGTAGTTGGTTATGCCAATACGGCAATCACTAACGATAATGGAATTGTTGATTATAGTATCAATAAGCCCAAATTAGATTCAACCTTAAAAGCGCCATTTTCAGAAATTACAGAGATGGAAAAAGAAACAATCGTTCCTCCAAAAAGCAGCAAAAAAGTTAAAATTAAAGTAACTATGCCAAAAGAAAAGTTTGATGGTGTTATTTTAGGTGGGCTTCATTTTACTGAAAAAGAAGATGAAAACAAGGAAAATAAAAAGAAAGCGGGCGTGCAGATTGAAAATCGCTTTGCTTTTGCTATCGGTGTGCTTTTAAAAGAGACAGATACAGATGTGAATCCCGATATGAAATTAGGAAAGATCGCAGCCTCTCAAATAAATTATAGAAACGTAGTAAAAGCCAATCTACAAAATACAGAACCAGTTATTATGCATGATCTAAATGTAAAAGCTCGAGTAACCCAAAAAGGGAAAAAAGCAACGTTGTTCGAAACAAATAAAGACTCAATGAGAATGGCTCCAAATTCAAATTTTGATTATAGTATTTATTGGGAAAACAAAGAGTTTAAAGCAGGAAAATACACGTTACACATGACTGCTACAAATGCTTCACATAAATGGAAGTGGTCAAAAGATTTTGAAATAACTGGAGAAGAAGCTAAGAAGTTAAACGAGCAAGCGGTTGAGCTGAAAAAAGATTATACAAAATGGTATATCCTAGGAGCTGTAGCAGGTGTTCTGCTATTACTTATAATAACGTATGCCTTAGGTCAATATATGAATAGAAGAAAACAAAAAAAACGTAAAAAGAAGAAAAAAAATAATAAAAGAAAAAAGTAGCTCCAAATAATACACGACCAAATAGCTCAAGAAAGAAAAAAAGTGGAAAGAGATAAAGAGAAATGAAAAAAGTAGAATGGAAGAATGTTTCATAATTGTTGATGAGGTATAGATCATAAATTTAGATTAATAGGAGAAATGAGTATGTACAATATAGGCTATGTTTCATTAAATACACCTCAAAACGAGTACTTTAAACAATTAGAAACGGATCAATCGTGTTCTTTAAAATTAGTAGAAGATCTTGATTTAAGTCAGGTAAATAGCATGGACGTTTTGATATTAGAGGAGAGTGAAGAACTAAATTTCACCAAAATATGCGAATGTCTATTAGAAGTAAGAAAAAGTTCAGATATTTATTTATTAATATTATCTGATCTAAACCATACAATATATACATCACGCATGGTTTATTTAAAACTTGGTGCAGATGGTGTGTTTACAGAAGATCTAGAAGAATTTGATCTGATTTTGAAAAATATTTTGAAGCGTATCAAGAATAAAATGGTTGAACCAACTGAAGATAATAATTCTTTTGAAATGATTCCAGAAAAGTCTTGCGCTTTGATTAATAAACAAAAGGAAATCGATCTAACGAGACAAGAATTCACGGCACTTAGCATTCTGTATAAAAATAAAAACCAAACAGTTACTTATGAAGATATATATAATTGCGTTTGGAACAATAATTCGGAAAAAGTAGAAAAAAATCGTGTCTGTAATCTGGTTTCCCATGTTCGAAAAAAATTATCAAAACAATTGAATTCTCCTGTTCGTGTGAAAACAGTCCGTTCAATTGGTTATATTTTAGAAGTCTAAACTAGACGATTAAATAAAAAAAGTGGAGCAAAAGCTTATTTTCCGAAAGGATTACTTTTGCTCCATTTTTTATTTTTAGTAATGAAAAACGAATCCATTTCTTAGTGAAAACAACCTATTTAACTAAGAACGCACAGTCTGATTTTGAAAATCAGTTGGCTGAAATTTCATCTATTGGTAAATAGGTATATCCCGCAATTTCAGCGGCATGACTGCCTGCTACGTGTCCTGTGACGAAAGCAGCAGTTACATTATACCCACCTGTGTAGCCGTTGACATCCAATAGTTCACCTGCAAAAAATAAGCCATTAATTAACTTGCTTTCCATTGTTTTAGGGTTTACTTCTTTTAAAGAGATTCCTCCCCCAGTGACAAAAGATTTTTCTATAGGTAAGGTCTTGTCAGCAGTCATCAGGAAATTTTTTGTTAAATGGACAAATTGATCTAATTGTTGAGGGGTAGCTTGTTTTGCTGAGACTTGAGCCAATTGAGACTGTTCTAATAAAAAATCTAAGAAGCGTTCTGGTATAAAGTTTTTTAAAGCATTTTTTAATGATTTTTCAGGATGTTCTTTCAGTTTAGCTTCTATTTCAAGGAGGATTGTTGATTTTTCTTTTTCAGGGAAAATATCAAGCGATAATATAACAGGTTGCTCATTGTTTTTTTGAAGTTCCTGATTTACGAAGCTAGAACACCTTAGCGCGGCAGGACCAGAAATACCAAAATGGGTAAATAAGAGATCCATTTGATGTTCGACAACTATTTTCCCTTTACTATTTAAGACTGAGAGCGAAACATCTTGTAAAGAAAGACCTTGCAACGTTTTATTCTTTATAAAAAGATCATTTGAAATGATTGGAGACTCAGTTGCATATAAAGGACTAATTGTATGACCTAATTTCTTGGCTAATTTATAGCCATCACCCGTCGATCCCGTAGAAGGATAGGTTCTACCACCCGTCGTTAAAATAACGCAAGGAGCATAGATTTTTTCATGTTCTAACGCAACGCCGATTATTTGATTTTCCTTACGCAACACCTTTTCAACTTTTGCTTCTGTGTATATGGTTACGTCAAGTTCATTTAGCTGATTGAATAGTGTTTCCACAATTGTTTTTGAACGATCCGTAACAGGGAACATCCGCCCGTGATCCTCTTCTTTTAAATGTGTGCCATTCGATTCAAAAAAGTCCATTATATCGTAGTTATTAAACTGAGAAAAAGCACTATATAAAAATTTTCCATTCCCTGGTATATGGGCAATAATTTCATCTGCTGGACGATTATTAGTAACGTTGCAGCGACCACCACCTGTTAATAGAAGTTTTTTTCCAACACGTTTATTTTTTTCTACTAGTAACGTTTTACTGCCAGCTTTTGCTGAAGCGATAGCAGCCATCATTCCGCTAGTTCCAGCTCCAACTACAATGACATCAAATAATTTCATAAATTCTCCTCCGATTCAATGGTAGTTTAACACAATTTTCAAAACTTTTTCTACTTTTTTTGCAATTCAGAGTAAAAAATTGTGGAAATTTTCAGAATTTAGGTTAAAATAGGATTATAACGATGAGAGGGTGATTAAATGGAAGCAAAACAGTACGTGGAAGAGATTCAAAAAAAGATTCATGCAAACGATCGAGGACAAGTGGAATACTTGCAGGCAATCGATGAATTTTTACCAACGGTCGAGGTTTTTTTAAAAGAAAATCCAGCATTTATTGATGCGAATATTTTGGGTATTTTGATTGAACCAGAGAGAATGCTGCAATTTAGAGTGCCTTGGCAAGATGATCAAGGCAACTGGCAAGTAAACCGTGGATACCGAGTGCAATATAATTCTGCGATTGGGCCTTATAAAGGCGGCTTACGTTTCCATCCTAGCGTGAATTTAAGTGTAATGAAATTTTTAGCCTTCGAACAAATTTTTAAAAATAGCTTGACTGGCCTACCGATTGGCGGCGGTAAAGGCGGAAGCGATTTTGATCCTAAAGGGAAATCAGACGGAGAAGTGATGCGCTTTTGCCAAAGTTTCATGACTGAACTACAAAAGCACATTGGGCCAAGTACAGATGTACCTGCTGGTGACATTGGTGTTGGGGCAAGAGAAATTGGCTATTTATTCGGAATGTATAAACGTTTGAGAAATTATGATGCCGGTGTTCTTACAGGGAAACCATTAGGGTATTGGGGCAGTGAAGCGAGAACAGAAGCTACAGGTTATGGCTGCGTATATTTTGTAAAACACCTATTAAACGATTTAAATGAGTCATTTAAAGGAAAAAAAGTTGTTGTTTCAGGTAGTGGAAATGTTGCGATTTACGCAATGGAAAAAGTAAAAGAATTAGGTGGGACAGTTCTTACCTGTTCTGATTCTAACGGGTTTATTTATGATCCTAATGGCATTGATGTTGAATTAGTAAAAGAATTAAAAGAGAAAAATCGAGAACGTATTTCTAAGTATGTTACTACTCACAAAGAGGCTACGTATTATGATGGTCAATCAGTTTGGGATTTTGAAATCGCGTATGACATTGCTTTGCCTTGTGCGACTCAAAATGAGATCAATGAGAAACAAGCGGACCTCTTAGTCAAAAATGGTGGTAAAGTGGTAGCAGAAGGGGCAAACATGCCATGTACATTAGATGCAGTGGCCGTGCTAGATAAAGCAGGGGTGCTATATTGTCCAGGTAAAGCAGCTAATGCAGGAGGTGTAGCAGTCTCTGCATTAGAAATGAGCCAAAACTCTGAGCGTTTGTCTTGGTCATTTGAAAAAGTCGATAGTATGCTGGATGATATTATGCAGAATATTTATCAAACATGTCGTGATACAGCCAATAAATATAATGCGCCAAATAACTTTGTTTTAGGTGCAAATATTGCTGGGTTTGAAAAAGTGGCTCAAGCAATGCTAAGTCAAGGTTTGGTCTAGTTGAGAACCAAAGGGAAATAGTTGTTTAGATCCTAGTTTTTGAATATCTATATATAGAATAATGAAGAATAAAAATGATGTAAATCGTCATGATTGTTCTTCATTTTTTCTAGCACGAATGACAAATCTAGTTAAGCTTAAAAGCTAAACAATTCATTTATCCTACACTGAAATAGCAGTCTTTTTAAATGAATTAAAATAAAATTGGTACAGACACTCATAATTTGCTTGAAAAATGCTTAAAAAGAACGTAAAGTAGATACTGTATTAACTTTAATTTCAAGGAGGAGAAGGAATGTCACACATTCAATTTGATTATTCCAATTTAACATCATTTGTTGCTGATCATGAATTGGAATACATGCAGACACAAGTGACTGCAGTGGACAAAGCATTAAGAGAAGGAACTGGAGCTGGAAGTGATTTTACTGGCTGGATTGATTTGCCGGAAAATTATGATAAAAACGAATTTGACCGTATCAAAAAAGCGGCTAAAAAAATTCAATCTGATTCAGAAGTTTTAGTTGTAATCGGTATCGGTGGTTCTTACCTAGGTGCCAGAGCAGCAATTGAATTTTTGCATCATTCATTTAATAATTTATTACCAGCTGAAGAAAGAAAAGCACCACAAGTATTTTTTGCTGGAAATAGTATTAGTTCAACATACTTAGCTGATTTGATCAATGTTATTGGTGATCGTGACTTCTCTGTCAATGTGATTTCAAAATCAGGTACAACAACAGAACCTGCAATCGCATTTAGAGTTTTTAAAGAATTGTTGATTAAAAAATATGGTAAAGAAGAAGCGAACAAACGGATTTACGCAACAACTGATCGTGCGAAAGGTGCGGTTAAAGTTGAAGCAGACGCTGAAGGCTGGGAAACATTTGTGATTCCTGATGATGTTGGTGGACGCTTCACTGTATTGACACCTGTAGGTTTACTGCCAATCGCAGTGAGTGGAGGCGATATCGATGCCTTAATGACTGGTGCGAACGATGCACGCAAAGAATATGCAACGACAACTGACTTAAGTAAAAACCAAGCATATCAATATGCTGCGCTTAGAAATATCTTATATCGTAAAGGTAAAACAACTGAGATGTTGATTAACTATGAACCAGGCATGCATTATTTTTCTGAATGGTGGAAACAACTTTTCGGTGAATCAGAAGGAAAAGACCAAAAAGGAATCTTCCCAGCAGCGGCAGATTTCTCAACTGACTTACATTCTATGGGACAATACGTTCAAGATGGTATGCGTAACTTATTTGAAACAGTAGTAAAAGTTGAAACGCCAAGACATGTAGTATCAATTCCTGAATTAGCAGAAGATTTAGATGGTTTAGGTTATTTACAAGGGAAAGAAATTGATTTTGTAAATACAAAAGCATTTGAAGGAACCTTACTTGCTCATACAGATGGCGGCGTGCCAAACATGATCGTTAAAATTCCTGCGATGGATGCTTATTCATTAGGGTATGTAATGTACTTCTTTGAAATCGCAGTTGGAATTTCTGGTTATTTAAATGGTGTAAATCCATTTGACCAAGAAGGTGTTGAAGCGTATAAGAAAAACATGTTCGCTCTTCTTGGTAAACCAGGCTTTGAAGACTTAGCAAAAGAATTGAATGCGCGTCTGTAATATAGGTTTTTAATAGCAAATTAGGTATTCTAGTGGTACAAACATGTATGCACTAAAAACGGAATAGTGGTACTTTTGATGGTACAAAAAAAAGGAACTCTCTTTATCTAGAGCGTTTCTTTTTTGCTTTCTAGATAATTCATTTTCCCAAAAGCGTTTATTTTAACTTCTAAAATCTAAACATTTAATAGTATACTCAGTAGGGAACAAGGAATTGAGAAAATAATTTTTTATCCTTTAGATATAACGTAGTAAAAGGACTGTATAATATATTAGAAGAAACTAAATTAGTATTAAGTCATCTTGATCAGATCTACAGTTTTTATCAATGGTCTATAGGAATAGTTATTCTCATTGGATTGCTGTTTTTTTCAAGAAGACTAGCAAAAAAGATAAGGAAGCTTTAGAGAAAGCATTCTCTGAGGAAAACGATATTGGAAAGATATTTCTTATTTAGTCAATAAATTGTACTAGACTAATCGTATTGAGCAAAACAAGAATTTCTAAGAAAGGCTTAATGAAAAAACTAAATCGACAAAAGTTTTCTTAGAAAAATGTAGTGACTACGTTGAGAATACTTACGTAAGCTAAGATCGAACCATAGAGTCGTGAGTATCCATTTTTTTAAGGATAGTAATAGCTAGAAAAAAATGCTTTTGAAGGAGATATCGAGTTTGATACCGCTCAAAGGCATTTTTATTTATATAGAAGTGGTTCTAGGTTCCTTGTTTTAACTTAAATAAAATCATCTGGATACAAGAAAATAATTCATACCATGTTTGTTCATCATAGACATCAGAAATGTAAAAAACTTTTTGTTTTGTCCGTTCCTCCCTTGGTTCGAAACAGTCTATTATGACAAGGTCAGCGTCTTCTAGACATTCAGTAAAACGAATCGTTTTCGGATTAAAGATTGTCATTAGTTTGTTTTCTATATATACTGTACCGATGTTATTTTTAGAGTATTGTATATAAACGGATAAAGATGGGGGAGAGAAAGTTTCCGTTAAAACAGTTAACAAAACGCGTAATCCAAAATCTGCTGAAATTGGAACAGGAAAATCCGGATGTTCTTTACGAAACGTTTCATAAAATGCATTGATTTCACGGTTTTCTTTTATTGAAAGCTGGTTTGATTTTTCTTTATTGAAAGATGCTCTAAAAAATTGAACAGGACTCATTGAAAAATAAGTAGATTGAATCAAGCCAATCAATAGGTAGTAAAAGATGATTGCTTTTTGTTTTTTTTCAATAGATGAATTGGGATAAAATTTCTTTTCATACTCGTTTGTTAGGAGATCACAGGCTTTGATTAGAGGTAAATCTCTCGGAAATGAGTCATAAAGTCTGATTTTATCCTGTAAAGTATCAATTTCAGAAATATAGCACCTAGCAATTAAATTAAAAAACAGAATTTCATCTTCAGATGATAGAAAGGGTTCAACAAGTTTAGACACATCATTCGTTGTTGCAAAGCTTTTTGATAGCTCTTTGATTTTTTTAGGCAAACGGATTGGATGAGCTGATTGTCTTACCATAAACAAGCCTACCATAAATTCTAAACGTTTAATAACAGAGTCAGAATAATTTTTCTTTAATGTTGCAAAATCAACACTCGCTGAAAAGTGTTTCATATTTTGAAAATTATAAGGCCACGCAATTCCTCTGTATACACTCCAAAAGAAGTAAAAGTTGAACATTCGTATGAATTTTTCTTTTCCTTGGAAATTAGTAGTTGGGTGGAAAATTATTTTTAAAGGAAATATTTTTAATTCTTCATTTATAATAGTAATATTTTTATATAAATGTGGGGGACTTACATATAATTTTTCCGCCAAATCTTCAACAGAATCATAGTGATTCAAAAGAAGTTCCAAAATAATTTTAAATAAGAGTGATTCTTCGAAATAGCTAAGGCGTAGACGAATGATTAAATAGTCCATATCATGATCCGAATGATTTTGGATCAAACAGCCACCAGTTCTTTTTATTAAGATGACATGTTGTAGATAGTTATTTTTTTTAATGTCAGTTGCTAGCTCTTCTAGATATCTTTTCAAGGTGCTCAAAGAAATGTTCAGGAAATTTTGTAAATAAGAGAAAGAAATTTCTTCGTTTTCTCTATATAATAATTCGGTAAAAAGTTGTATTTTCTTTTTGCTTTTTTCATTTAATAATTTTTCCATTTCATCGTTCCTTTTTTTCTATCTTTTTTCAAATTATAGGAACAGAATGATTTAAAGTCAAACTATTTGGACAGTATCACATATAACAATCATTATTTATTTTTTTAATACAAAAAAAATATTAATTTCTAAGGTTATATACAAAAATAATGTTTTTAAATGCGGACGGACAAGCGTGCTCTAGATTAAAACCCACACAATAACGATTCATTCATTGTGTGGGTTTATGAAGTTCTTGAAAAGTTTGATCTTTTTGTAGTTAAAATGGCAGAGACTGTTATTTAAAATGATCATCTTTAGGATACGGAAGAACATGGAATGTTTCATCCTCGGTGTTGAATGTGTCAGTTGAAGTAGACTGATTAGTGTGGTCGTGGTCATAATTTTGTTGAAAATCATCCTGATCAGCAAATGTATTCGTAGAATCAGTCTGATGTTGCGCTAACCGTTCTTTTGCTGCTAATTCTGCTTGCTGTGTTTTATTCTGGCGATTGCCGCCAGTACCCGTAAAGGTCAAATAGATAATTAAAGCGATCATAATTAGGGTTAATATAATTAAACCAATAAACATGCCAAATGTTATAAACATGATAGGAAACCTCCTCTTACAAACATATTATACCTTAGTTTATCAAATGTTACTTATACAGTCATCTACTTTTCTTTTACATTAGAAATTAATTGACTATAGTACCATCTAGAAAAGGATATTTTAGGAGAAATGCTTTATTAAGTTATATGAAATCACAAAGATGGTGGGTGCTTAGATTTTTTATAGTTTTATGAAACGATTAAATAGACTATTATTAAGATATACATTAAAATTTGGATAAAAGGAAAAGAATCCTGTATGAATTACATTGTTTGTGGTAAAATATGGGAAGTAAGTTTTTTGGAGGAATGAGTTTGAAATCTAAAGAGTTATTACATACAGTTTTGTTTTTCATCGGCTTAGCGACAGTACTATTTTTATTGAGACAATTTGTTTTTACACCAGTTATCGTTAAAGGTCATTCAATGGATCCAACATTAGCTGATGGTGAGCGAGTAATTGCATTAAAAAATACCGAGATCCAACGTTTTGACATCGTAACATTCCCAGCACCGGATGAACCAAAGAAAAATTACATCAAGCGTGTCATTGGGTTACCTGGAGACACTATTGAGTATAAAGAAGATCATCTATATATTAATGGTAAAGAAGTCAAAGAACCCTACTTGGATGAGTTTAAAGGGGCGTTAACGGATGATGAACCATTGACGTATAATTTTACATTGACTGAAGTGACTGGACAAAAAAAGGTCCCCAAAGGTGAATACTTTGTAATGGGAGATAATCGCCGGAATTCAAAAGATGGACGAATGATTGGATTTATCCCTAAAGAGAAAATTTTAGGTGATGTTAAATTTGTTTTATGGCCGCTAAATCGTTTTGGAACGATTTAAATGAAGTAAACATTCAAGAAAGCTCTCTTTTAAGTAAGAGGCTTTTTTTGTTAGGTAAGTCAAAGGGATCCTTACATACAATTTATGATAAACTAAAGACACGAGATGGTTTAAAGGAAGTGACGAAATGAGTGTACAATTTATTCGCGGTACTGCAGAGATGGATTTAGAAGTAGAACTTTTACAAGCATCTATGAAATGGCTTCAAAAAGATGACAAGAACGAAGTGTTTTATTTAGTGCCTAACCATATAAAGTTTGAGCAAGAGGTCAGTGTTCTTAAACGGATTAAGGAGATGCAAAAAAATGATACTGAATCGATTGCTACAATGCGAATCCAGGTGTTCAGTTTTTATCGTCTAGCTTGGTATTATTTGCAACATACTCAATATTATAGCTCAGAAGCATTGACAGATGCTGGCGCTGCGATGGTGTTTAGAAAAATTTTATCAGAAAAAGAAGAAGCGTTAAACGTTTTCCGTGGCGAGATCAATAAGGCAGGGTTTATTCAGCAACTATTTGATCTTTATCAAGAAATGAAAGCTGGAAATATTGATATAAATGAGCTAGCCACGTTTTTATCACAAGAGCAGTCAGAAAGTAAAGAGCAAGATTTACAGTTGAAAATTAAAGATATTCAATTAATTTTTTCAGAGTTTGAACAGAAAATGAGTCAATATGGTATTAAGTCAGCTGAAATCATTCAGTATTTAACAGAATATTTAGAGACCAAAGATTTAAGTAATGTGCTATTTGTGATCAATGGCTACCATCAATTCACTGCTAGAGAGCTAAAATTGCTTGATGTTTTGATGAGACGTGGCGGAGAAGTAAAAATTTCGCTAGTTTTGGATAAAAAGTATCCGAATGAACAACCATCAACGATGAATTTATTTTATGAAACGGGTGCCACGTACTATCAGGTTTATCAACTGGCAAGAAAGTCAGCTGTTGCAATATTACCGGATCATATAGAAAAGGCAAACTACTTAACGACAAATGCTGCTCTTCAAACACTTGAAACATACTGGGCAAAAGCACAAGAAAACCGACCAAAACAACAGCCTCTTTTAGAAAATGAGGGTCTTCAATTTTGGTGTGCAGAAAATCCGAAAGAAGAAATCAATCAAATCGCTAAAGAAATCAGAAGATTGGTTGTTGAAGAGCACTATCGTTATCAAGATATTCAGTTGTTAACAAGAGAGCTGGATAGTTATGAAACTTTGATTGCCCCTTTGTTTTCATTACATGAAATTCCTGTTTATTTGGACCGAGATATGGCGATGGAGCAGCATCCTTTAGTTGAGTTTATCCAATCGTTATTTTCGATCCATGCCTATCACTACCGCTATCGTGATGTCTTGCGCTTTTTGAGAACAGAACTCTTTTTCCCAATGGACGATCCAACTTCAGTTGAAGAATGGTGTATCCAGCGAAATGAATGGCGCAAAAAAATTGATGTGACTGAAAATGTTGTTTTGGCTTATGGGTACGAAGGCTATCATTGGGAAAAAAAAGCGGATTGGCGTTTTATCCGCTATGACTTTGAAACAGAGGAACAAGATGATACTGAATTGATTGAAAAAGAATCGAACGATGTACGTAAAATGATTCAGCAAACAGTTCCAACATTTTTCAAAAAAATCGAAAAAGCTAAAAATGGCATAGAAGCAGCAGAGTATTTTTACCATTTTTTAGTCAATAACGGTGTAGAAAAGCAATTAATGATGTGGCGAAACCAAGCAATTGAAAGTGGTCAGCTGGAAGATGCGAGAAATCATGAACAAACGTGGGAAGCCTTAATGACTTTATTTGATGAATTCGTAACGATTTATGGAGAGGATTCCTTTGATTTAGCAACATTTGAAGAGGTCTTTTCTAGTGGATTGGAAGGATTACGTTACAACAAAGTGCCGACAGCTATTGACCAAGTTCAAGTACGTGCACTAGATTTAGCTCGACCAGGTCAGGCGAAAGTTATTTTTGCTATTGGGCTGACGGATCAAGTTTTACCGCAAAAATTTGATAACAAGACTTTGCTTTCTGATGAAGAAAGATTGGTTGTGAACGATCAATTAGATGATAGTCAATTTTTATTAAAAGATACAAGGAAAAGCATTGCTAAAGAACCCTTTAATGCATATATTATGTTTGCATCTGCGACAGAGCACTTGTATCTTTCTTATCCAAGTGTGAAAGATACTGCCAAAGATGTAAAAGTCTCTCCATATATAGCAAATATTCAACAAGATTTAGGCTTGGTAATGCAAAACCGAAATGCATTAACGATTCTTGATGATGGACAGATTAGTTTGCAACATGTGGGGACTTATCGAACATTGATTGGTGAGTTAACCAACTTGAAGCGTCAGAGGAAAGAGACACAAGAAGGGATTTCACCGTTTTGGCTGGAGTTGGAACGAGAGTTATTCAATCAGCCGCAAGCAGATTTAGCGAGACATGTATTTGAAAGTTTGAATCATCAAAATCTGCCTGAAAATTTAGTGGAAGAATTAGCAGATGAATTATATGGCAAAAAAATCTATACCTCTGTTTCTCGAATGGAAAGCTTTTATCGCTGTCAGTATCAGTATTTTTCACGTTTCGGACTAGGATTAAAAGAACGAGATGTCTTCGGCTTATCACCAGCAGCAACCGGCGATTTTTTCCATGAAGCGCTTGATCAGTTTTTTAAATTGCTAATTATGGAAAATAAGCAGTTATCCGAACTGAGTGACCAAGAAGTTAATGAATTTACAGAGAAAATATTGAATGCTGTATTTGGCGAGATAAAATTTTCTATTTTGGATACATCCAATCGTATGAACTATATTCGATATCAATTGGGACAAACAATCAAAAAAGTCAGCTGGGCGTTAAAAAAACAAAGCGAACGTAGTGGTATGAGCACCGTTCAAACAGAAGTATTGTTTGGTCAGTTGGCAAGCCAAAAAGGGATCAAAGGCCTTGAATTGCCTTTAAACAATGGGGGTAATATCAATGTAAGAGGGAAAATCGATCGTCTAGATCAATTAGTGACACCTGGTGGCGTATATCTTGGAGTAGTTGACTATAAATCGAGTCATAAGAAATTCAATATTACAGAAGCATACTATGGTTTAGCTATGCAGATGTTAACTTATTTAGATGTTGCGTTAATGGATGCGGTGAATTTAGTTGGACAAGCAGCTAAACCAGCAGGTTCCTTTTACTTACACGTGCATAATCCAATTTTACCTTACGAAACAGAAGATAAAAAAGAAGGGCAACTATTAAAGAAATTTCAATTTGATGGGTTGTTATTGAATGATCCAGTCCTGCTAGAAAATTTAGATAAGAGTTTACAAGCGAAACAATCATCATTAATTTATCCAATAGAAGAATCAGCGAAAGAGCTAATTAAACCTGGTCGTCGCCAGGAAGATAAATTTGTGACAGAGCCTGAATTGACAGCGTTATTGACACATAATCGTAGTAAATTTATCGAGGCTGGGAATCATATTACTAGTGGTGAAATTGACTTAAACCCAGCCTATCAAGGGAAGGAACGAATTGCTTGTCGTTTTTGCCCATTCAGAAGTGTTTGTAATTTTGATGTGATGTTAAAAGAAAATAACTATAATCGGATTGAAACGTTATCGAAGAATGAAGTGATGAACCGATTGATTGAAACTAATCAAGAAGGAGGCGATATAAATGACTAAAGAGATTCCTTTACGTCCAGAAAATGAA
Source organism: Enterococcus sp. 4G2_DIV0659 (assembly GCF_002140715.2). Classification (NCBI taxonomy): domain Bacteria; kingdom Bacillati; phylum Bacillota; class Bacilli; order Lactobacillales; family Enterococcaceae; genus Enterococcus; species Candidatus Enterococcus mansonii. The sequence goes on from NZ_NGLE02000001.1 coordinate 3,357,611, forward strand.
CAGTTTACAGATAATCAATGGCAAGCTGTTTTTGATGGGGATGAAAATATCTTAGTCTCAGCTTCTGCTGGTTCTGGTAAAACAACTGTCCTTGTTCGGCGGGTAATTGAAAAGTTGAAAAGTGGTGTCGATATTGATCGACTACTGATCGTGACTTATACAGAAGCAGCAGCGAAAGAGATGAAAGAGCGTATTCAAGTTGCTCTTCAAAAAGCGATCAGTAATGAAAGTGAACAAGCACGTAAACAACACTTTATTAAACAATTAAGTTTATTGCCCACAGCCAATATCAGCACACTGCATGCTTTTTGTTTAACTGTGATTCGTCGTTTTTATTATTTGATTGAAATGGATCCAGTCTTTCGATTGTTAACGGATGAAACCGAGATTCTCTTGTTAAAAGAAGATGTTTGGGATGAGCTTAGAGAAGGTTTCTATGCGGAAGACAGTGAAATGTTTTATCAATTAACCAGTAACTTTTCTAATGATCGTAGTGATGATGGATTAACCCGATTGATATTTTCTCTTTATGATTTCGCCAGAGCGAATCCAGATCCTAAAGAATGGTTGCAACACTTGGCTAGAGCATATCGAGTGGAAGGGAAATTGGGAGATTCCGACTTATTTCAAGAGTTTTTAAAACCGCAAATGATGGAAAGTTTATTACGCTGTGTGGATCGTTATGAAGAAATGATCCGTTTAACAGAAGGAGTAGAAAAACTAGAAAAAATAGTTGATCTTGCTAGAAATGAAAAAGAGTTTACAGAAACGTTTACAAGCCAATTAGCAGATAACGATTTAGAGACTGCTTTTGAGATTTCCAAAACGATTACGTTTGATCGATATCCTAGCATACGGGCGGAAGAAGTAAAAGAACTTGCCGTCCAAGCTAAAAATTTACGTGAACAAAATAAAAAAGCGTTAAACGATATTATAGCAAACTTGTTTACATTATCACCTGATCAAATGAAAAAAATCATGGCACAAGCAGCTCCTATTGTAGAAGAAATGAGCACAGTAGGTGAAGCTTTCATTGATGAATATAGTAAGCAAAAATTAAAAAAAGGTTTAGTTGATTTCAATGATTTAGAACATTTCACTTTAGCGATTTTAGCAAAAAAAATAGAAAATGAATGGGCTGCAACAGAAGCGTCTAATTATTATCGAAATAAATTTGATGAAGTACTGGTTGATGAATATCAAGATATCAATCGATTGCAAGAAACGATTCTTTATTGGTTACGAAAACCATTATCTTCAGATGGAAACTTGTTCATGGTTGGGGATGTAAAACAGTCAATTTATTCGTTTAGATTAGCAGACCCAACGCTTTTCATTGAAAAATATAATCAATATGGTCAAAATAAAGAAGGAAAACGAATCATTTTAGCTGAAAATTTCCGCTCAAGAAAAAATGTTTTGGATTTTACTAACTTAGTTTTTGAACAATTGATGGATGAGAAAGTCGGGCAAATCGCTTATGACCAGGCTGCGAAATTGGTTCATGGATTTGACCAATTTCCTGAAGCTGAAAATTACGATACGGAAATTCTGATTTATGAGAAGAAATCAGAAACCCCAGAAGAACCTCTTTTGCTTGATGGCTCGCAAGTGATTTTAGAAGACAAGACAGAAGGCGAACTGCATATGACAGCGCTCAAAATCAGAGAGCTGATTGATAACCAGTTTTTAGTGTATGATAAGTCGACGAAGAAAAATCGTCCGATTACGTATAAAGATATTGTCTTACTTACGCCGACAAAGAAAAATAATTTAACGATTTTAGAGATATTCAAATTAGCTGGAATTCCGATTCAGGTCAACGATGCGCAAAACTATTTTCAAGCAACAGAAGTACAAACAATGGTGGCTCTTTTACAAATTATTGATAACCCGTATCAAGATATACCTTTGGCTGCAGTGTTGCGTTCTCCGATTGTGGGATTGAAAGAAAATGAATTGGTTACGATCCGTTTGATGGCTAAAAAAAGTTCGTATTACGATGCTTTTTTACTTTTTAATCAAGAAAAAAACGTCAAACAAAATCAGCAAAAACTTCAAGAAAAAACACTGCAATTTGCGGCTTGGTTGGAAAAGTGGCGAGAAATTGCTAGAAGAAATCAATTGGCAACACTGATCTGGGAAATTTATCAGGATACTGCCTATCTAGACTATGTTGGAGGAATGCCTGCTGGCAAGCAAAGACAAGCGAATTTGTATGCGCTAATTGATCGAGCAGCTGGTTATGAACAAACAAGTTTCCGAGGTCTTTTCCAATTTGTTCGCTTTATCGAAAAAATGCAGGAAAAAGATAAAGATTTAGCTGAACCTGTCATTTTAAGCGAAGAAAATGCGGTTCGTGTCATGACGATTCACGCAAGTAAAGGGTTGGAGTTTCCAGTAGTCTTTGTGTTAGATATGACAAAAGAATTTAATCTAGGTGATTTAAATGAACGTTATATTTTTGATGATCGTTTAGGCGTAGGGATTCGTTACCTTGAGCCAAAGGAACGTATGCTCTATGAAACGTTGCCATTTTTAGCGATTAAACAAGCAAAGTTGAAGAAATTACTTTCAGAAGAAATGCGAAAACTTTATGTTGCCCTAACGCGTGCGGAACAAAAACTTTACCTAATCGGCTCTTATAATGACCAAGAAGCAACTTGGAAGGAATGGTTAAAAGTCAGTGATGTTCAAACAAAAAGTCTACCAAGTGAAAACCGGCTACAAGGGAAGAGCAGCTTGATGAACTGGGTTGGAATGAGTTTGATTCGTCATCAGAAAATGGCGGAATATCAAACAGCATTTTTAACTGAACATGTTCCTGGAATTAGTGAACATCCTGCAAGTTTTAGTATAGCCTTTATGACAGATAAAGAAATTCAAGAAAAGTTTGCTGTACTTCAATTTGGTGAAACAGCTTCTGTAAAAGAGGAAAATCACAAAACTGCTCATTCAAAAGAAGTAGAAAAAGGGATCCGTCGTTTAGAGTATAAGTATCCATATCAGTTATCAACACAAACGACGAATTATCAATCGGTATCTGAAATCAAGCGTGTTTTTGAAGACCCTGACAACAAAGAAATTGCTAAAATTGAATTAAATAAAGAAAATACTATTCAACCAACATCCATGATTGTCCATCGAATGAGTGATGGTGAATTGGGTAAACCACGGTTTCTTGAGTCCATCCGTAAACCGTCAGCTGTAGAGATCGGGACAGCAACACATTATCTATTACAGTTATTAGATTTAACAAAAGAACCAACAAAAGAAAGCATTGAACAATTATTGGCGGAGTTAATTCAAGCGAAAATCATTCAAGAAAATGTTGGCGCACAAATCAATATCGATCGAATTTTAACTTTTTATCAAACAAACCTAGGACAGATGCTACTAACCAATCCAACTCAAGTTGTCCGGGAACAACCGTTTTCAATGTTATTAGGTGCTAAAGAGATCATTAAAGATTATCCTGAACAAACAAAAGACGATCTGTTGATTCATGGAATGATCGATGGATTTATTGAACAAGAAGAGTCGTGTATTTTATATGATTATAAAACGGATTTTGTAAAAAATACTGAAAATCCACAAGAAATATCGAAAATTATTCAACGGTATATAGGACAATTAAATTTATATCGCAAGGCCTTGGCACAAGCGACAAATAAACCAGTGACCAAGGTATATTTAGTCTTATTATCTGCTGGGATTATTATTGATATGGATAGTGAAAAAATAATAGAACGAATGAGTTGAAAAATGAAAGCAAATTTACTTACAAATTGTAAGTTGTGTGCTATACTCATGTCACGAGGTGAGGAAAATGGATCAAGTAAAAACAACAGATTTTTCATTATGCCCCAAATTCGAGAAAGCTTTTGCGATTTTAGGAAAAAAATGGAATGGTTTGATCATTGATGTTTTGTTGGAAAGAGGTCCTCAACGATTTGGTGAGTTAAGACAAAAAATTCCTGAACTTAGCGATCGAGTATTAGTTGAGCGTTTAAAAGAACTTGAAGCTGAAGGAATCATCACAAAAGCAGTTCGATGCGATGAGAGCAGCCGTCTAGAATATTTCCTCACGAATAAAGGAAAAGACCTACAGCAAGCAATGGAACAAATTCAGTACTGGGCAGAAAAATGGGTAACAGCAGAAGAATGCAGTTGACCTAACGCTTAATATCTTGTAAACTGTAATCAATTGAATAACAAAAAATGTTGATGGAAAAGAGTAATTTGGCTAGATACGTAGAAGGGAAGATCTGTCTTAGACTGCAAACAGATCACGTATCGAAAAATGAAGTTCACTTCCGGAGTTTGTTTGTTCCAAAGAGATCAGACCGGTGAAAACCGTTATAAGAATTGAGTGCATGATTTTTTATCATGAATTAGGATGGTAACACGATAGCTCGTTCCTTTATAAAGGAGCGGGCTATCGTTTTTTCTGTTCATTTTAAGTCAACTCAATTTGATTATCAAGCAAAAGAAAGGAATAGAATAATGACATTAAAAGCTCAATTAGAAGCTTTAAGAGATGAAACCTTGACGAATATTAAAAATGTAGTCGATCTTAAAGCTTTAAATCAAATCAGAGTAGAAACACTAGGAAAAAAAGGACCTATCACAGAAGTGCTAAGAGGAATGAAAGACTTGTCTGCAGAAGAACGTCCAGTTGTAGGAAGTTTTGCAAATGAGATTAGAGATTTATTAACTGAAGCGCTTGAAGCACGCAAAGAAGTGTTGGAGACAGCAGCTCTGAATGTAGCATTAGCAAAAGAAACGATTGATGTGACTTTACCAGGAAAACAAACAACGCATGGTACGCGTCATGTGTTATCTCAAGTAATGGAAGAAATGGAAGATATTTTTGTCGGCATGGGTTATCAAGTTGTCGAAGGCTACGAAGTAGAATCTGATCACTATAATTTTGAACGGATGAATTTACCTAAAGATCATCCAGCTCGGGACATGCAGGATACATTTTATATCTCAGATGAGATTTTGATTCGTACGCATACATCACCTGTGCAAGCAAGAACAATGGAAAAGCATGATTTTTCAAAAGGGGCATTACGGATGATTTCTCCTGGGAAAGTATTCCGTCGAGATACCGACGATGCTACCCATAGTCACCAGTTCCACCAAATCGAAGGATTAGTAATCGATAAAAATATTACAATGGGTGATCTAAAAGGAACCCTTGAAGTTGTGATGAAAAAAATGTTTGGTGAAGACCGTAAGATTCGTCTTCGTCCTAGTTATTTCCCATTCACAGAACCGTCCGTTGAAGTAGATGTTAGTTGCTTTAAATGCGGTGGTTCAGGCTGTAACGTATGTAAACAAACAGGGTGGATAGAAATTTTAGGTGCCGGTATGGTTCATCCAGATGTTTTAAAAATGTCAGGAATCGATCCTAACGAATATAGCGGATTTGCTTTTGGTTTAGGCCCAGATCGAGTGGCAATGCTACGTTATGGTGTGAATGATATTCGTAATTTCTATCAAAATGATTTGCGTTTCTTAAATCAGTTCAAGGTAAAGGAGTAATCGACGATGTTAGTTTCTTATAAATGGTTAAGTGAATATTTAGACCTATCTAAAATTTCCGCAAAAGAATTATCTGATCAAATGTCTTTGACAGGTATTGAAGTTGAAGGTGTTGAAGTACCGCAAGAAGGGTTGAAAAAAATAGTAGTTGGAGAAGTGAAGGAATGCATTCCCCATCCAAATTCAGATCATCTATCGATTTGCCAAGTAGATATTGGTGAAGAAGAACTATCACAAATCGTATGCGGTGCGCCCAATGTGAAAGTCGGTATCAAAGTTATCGTTGCGCTGCCAGGTTCTAGGATCGCTGGGAATCAGAAAATCAAAAAAGGGAAAATGAGAGGCGAAGTCTCAAATGGTATGATTTGTTCTTTGCAAGAATTAGGATATTCAGATAATGTGATTCCTAAAGCTTATTCAGAGGGGATTTATTATATGCCTCAAGAGGCAGTCAATGGTACAGATGTCTTTTCTTATTTAGATATGGATGACCAAATCATTGAGTTGTCAATCACGCCTAATCGAGCGGATGCATTGAGTATGCGTGGCGTTGCCTATGAAGTAGGTGCTATCTATCGTCAAACACCTCACTTCAATGATCAACCATTAAAAGAAGATTCCAGTGAGACAGCTACAGAGTATATATCTGTAGAAGTAGAGGATGAAAAAGATGTTCCGGCTTATCAAATCAGAATCATCAAGGATGTAAAAATTGCGGAAAGTCCTTTGTGGCTGCAAACCCGTTTGATGAATGAAGGGATTCGTCCAATCAATAATGTTGTTGACGTAACAAATTACATTCTTTTGTTATTTGGACAGCCTTTGCATGCATTTGATTATGACAAATTAGATAGCAAAAATATTTTAGTAAGACGTGGAAAATCAGGAGAAGAGCTTGTTACCTTAGATGGTGAGTCGCGCAAGCTGTCTGATGAAAATATTGTTATCACAAACGGCAGCGTTCCGGTTGCTTTAGCTGGCGTAATGGGTGGAGCAAATTCAGAAATCACAGACGGAACAACAACGGTTGCTTTAGAGTCTGCTTTATTTGATTCGTTAGCTGTGCGTAAAGCATCAAAAGAGTTTAACTTACGCAGTGAGTCTTCTAGCCGTTTTGAAAAAGGCATTAATCATGCAACAGTCGGTGAAGCAAGCGATGTGGCCGCGGCAATGATTGCGAATTTAGCTGGAGGAACAGTGGTATCAGGAAAAAGTATCGGTTCTGAATTAACGATTGAGGATGTTAAAGTGAGTGTAACAATTTCTCGGATTAATGATTATTTAGGAACTGAATTAGATCAAGCCACTGTTAGCGAAATTTTTGAATCATTAGGCTTTAGTTTTACATTGGAACAAGAAAAATATAATGTGACAATTCCTCCAAGACGTTGGGATATTACAATTGAAGCAGATTTAATTGAGGAAGTTGCGCGGATTTATGGCTATGATAATTTACCGTCTACTTTGCCTAAAGGGGAAACGGTTGCGGGGAGTTTAACAAGTGGTCAATTATTGGTTCGTAAAATCAAAAATGTATTAGAAGGTTGCGGAGCAAGTGAAGCAATCAGCTATGCACTGACTACAGAAGAAAAATCTCGTCAATTCATGATGAAAGAAAGCCAAACAACACGCTTGCAGTGGCCGATGAGCGAAGAACGTTCTGTTTTAAGAATGAACTTAATTTCAGGGTTGTTAGATGATGTGTCATACAATGTTGCTCGTAAAAATTCAACGGTTGCTCTTTACGAAATTGGTCGCGTATTTTACCAAGAAAATGATCCTCAAAAAGAACTTCCTCGTGAGGAAAACCATTTAGGTATTGCTTTATCTGGAAATCAAGCGATTAAGGACTGGCAAACGAAAGAAGAACCTGTAGATTTCTATACGCTTAAAGGAATATTGAACGTTTTATTTGAAGCTGTAGGTATTGAAGCGAAAATTTCGTACGAAGCAACGAAGGAAAACAAAGAACTACATCCAGGAAGAACTGCTTTGGTAAAATTGAATGAAACAGTGATCGGTTTTATTGGTCAAGTCCATCCAACCGTTGCTAAAGAATACGAAGTTCCAGAAACTTATGTAGCTGAATTAAATCTACAAGCAATCATAGAAGCTGAAAATGATGCTTTAGTCTATCAACAAATTTCAAAATTCCCAGCCATTTCAAGAGATATCGCTTTACTGGTTGACGAATCTGTAACGAATCAAACGTTAGTAGAAACGATCTCCAAGAATGCTGGAAAATTCTTGCAATCTATTCATTTATTTGATGTCTATCAAGGCGAGAATATTGCTGAAGGGAAAAAATCGATGGGGTATAGTCTAACTTTTGTAAATGCTGAAGCTACATTAGTTGATGAAGAAATCAACCAATCATTAGAAAAAGTAGAAAAAGCCTTGGTCGAACAATTTGATGTAACAATTAGATAATATGAAAAACCACCTGCCTTCAATAAAGAGTGTAGGTGGTTTTTTTGAATACTACTTAGACCCAGTTTCTAGACAGCCATCTTGAAAACTGAGAAATGGAAAAATTGATGACAAAATACATGAATGCGACTAAACCATAAATCATAAAAACTTGTTCAGTTTGTGCATAACGCCCCATTAAAATATAGGATTTTCCGAAAAGTTCTTGCAAGGCAATAACAGAGTATAAAAAACTAGTGTCTTTAATTACTGTCACAAACTGAGACACAATTGCTGGTAAGACATTTCGAATCGCTTGAGGCAAAACAATATACCAAAGAATTTGAAATTGACTAAACCCTTGGGAGCGAGCAGCTTCTTTTTGTCCGTTATCGACACCGTTTAAACCACCACGTATAATTTCAGCTAAGGCAGCGGTTGTAAAAACAGTAAAACTTACAATACCTGCGGGCGTCGATTTGATTTTGAAAATCAAGAAAATAACATAAATCCATAATAGATTCGGGATGTTACGAACAATTTCGATGTAGACGCTAGCCAAAAATTTGAATGGGCCCTTTTTTTGATTACGCAATACAGCGAGTATCGTACCAAAAATCGTGCTTAAAATAATAGATACAAAAGAAATATACAGAGTAAGCTTCAAGCCATCAAATAAAAAGCGCAAATTATTATTGGTCAAAAGTTGACTCATTTGTTCTGGAAATGACATGTTTGCATCCTCCTATCGACTATAAGCTTTCTTATTATTTTCTTCTAATTTCCGAGCGAAGTTAGCTAGCGGGAAGCATAAAATAAAGTACAAAAATCCCGCTACAGCAAAAGCTGGAATATAATTTAAATTAATGGAAGACCAACTATTTGCAGTAAACATAATATCCGCACCGGAAATGATTGCAACAGTCGATGTGTTTTTAATCAAGTTAACAATTTGATTCGTCAACGGAGGCAACATGATTCGCCATGCTTGGGGCAAGACGATGTAACGCATCGTTTTACCGTAAGAAAAGCCTTGAGAATATGCCGCTTCAAATTGCCCTTTAGGAACAGCTCCGATACCAGAACGTACGACTTCTGAAATATATGCCCCGTGATAAAGACCGACACATAAAATTGCTATAGTAGTAGTTGAGAAGGTCAACAGTGGACTAACCAAAGGAAATCCATAATAAACGACAATAAACTGGATCAATAAAGGCGTGTTCTGGAAAAATTCGACGTAAATTCGGCTGACTATGTTTAACAGTTTATTTTTAATAGCTGATAAACTACCGAAGAATACACCTAATAACATGGCAACGAGCAGCGAACCGACGGCTAATAGAATAGTATAGAAGAAAGCATCGCTGAAAAGTTTCCAATCTTTAAACAGCGCTTCCCATCGATAAAACGCAAAAGGGCTTGTATTTGCTATAATAAACATCTAAATTCCTCCCAAACTCTATCTAACAAAGCTATTTAGAATCGAGATATGTCAATCTAGATTCCAAGTTTTGTAAATTTTTTCTAAGGTGCCGTCTTTTTGCCAATCCTCGATTTTTTTATCCAAGTAGTCATTTAATTCGGTATTCGCTTTTTTTGTAGCGATGCCATACTCTTGGGGGGAAAAGCCGTCTTTTAAAATTTCTGTACGATCATCAACGTAGCCAGTTAAAATAGATTTGTCGACAGAAAAAGCATCGATTCTTTTTGAAGTTAAAGCTGTTTTTAGTTCAGGGTAAGAGCCGAGTTCTTGGTATTTAAAGCTAATGCCTAGCTCTTTTGCTTGTTTTTCAATCGCTTCTTTTGTTGTTGCTGATTGGATCACACCAATTGTTTTACCATCTAAGCTAGCAGTATCTGTAAATTTATCAGCTTTTCTTACTAAAAAGCCAACTTCGTCTTTATAATAAGGTGTGGTGAAATGGTATGTCTCTTTTCGTTCATCCGTGATTGTAAAGGTAGCGATTACCATATCTAATTCACCATTATCCAATAGCGGGCCACGTGTTTTAGCCGTTACGCCAACAAATTCTACATTATCCTCACTGCCAGTTAATTCTTTTGCAATTAATCTTGCGATATCAGGTTCCATTCCTTCATTTTTTTTCGTGTCAGGGTTCATATAGCCAAAGTTTGGGACATCTTCTTTAACGCCGACTTTAATGACTCCAGCCTTTTTTATTTTTTGAATATCAGTTGTGCCCTTGCTTTGAGAATTTGTAGAATCTTTATCAGTTGACTCGCCGCATCCAACGATTAATCCAAGTAACAAAACAAGTGAGAATAGGCTTAATAGTTTTTTCGTCTTTTTCATTTAAAATTCCTCCTCATAGTAATTATTGTGATTGAAATTAAGTTAATTATGGATAATTTTACTCAAAAACTCTTTTGCTCGTTCATTTTGTGTGCTGGTGAAAAAGTGTTCTGGCGTGCCTGTTTCGATGATTTGTCCATCATCCATAAAAATAACTTTATCAGCAACTTGTCGTGCGAAGCCCATTTCATGTGTGACGCAAATCATTGTAATATTTTGCTTAGATAAATCGATCATGACATCCAAAACTTCCTGGATCATTTCTGGATCAAGGGCAGAAGTCGGCTCATCAAAAAGGATGATTTCTGGATGCATATTTAGCGCTCTAGCAATGGCAACTCGTTGTTGTTGCCCACCTGAAAGTTGGGCAGGGTAGGCATGGGCTTTGTCGGCTAAACCGACGCGTTCTAAATACTCCATTCCAGTCTTCGTCGCCTCTTCTTTACTGATTCCTTTGACCTTGATTGGCGCCAAAGTAAGATTTTGGATAATGTTTTTATGAGCATATAAGTTAAAACTTTGGAAAACCATAGCGACTTTTTGGCGTACTTTTTGAACAGGCGCTTTAGCTTCAGTAATATCAATTCCATCTATAAAAATATGTCCATCACTGACCTTTTCTAAACGATTGATACAACGGATTAAGGTACTTTTTCCTGAGCCAGAAGGACCGATGATAACGATTTTTTCGCCTTCGTTGACGTGTAAAGAAACATCTTTCAAGACGTGATGGTCGCCAAAAAACTTATTTACATGTTCTAATAAAATCATTGTTATTCTCCTTTATGTATAGATTTATCACATCTACTTGGTGACTTTTTGTGTGCGAACAAATAAGGTGAGTGGATATAAAAAGAAAAAATATGCTCTTTTTATAAAAATGAGAATAAAATAAGAATAGCGCAACTAATGTTTCTCTTATTATAAACATGGATTATATAATGATATTGATTGTTGGTTAACTTCTCGTTTATAATAAAATAGCTATTTTGTTTTTAATCTTTATGTCACGATTCTATTCTTTTGTTAATGTTAGAAATTATAACATAAGGTAAATTGGATTACTAGTTTTTTTTATTACTAAGAGTAAGAAAGAGAGGAAAACAAGCAATCAAATAAAAAAATACTGCCTAAATAATGTTATAATAGAAGGAAAGTGATGAATAAAACTTGAAAAAAAACACTAAAAAGTAGAGAATAAGAGTGTTGGAAAAATACTGTAAAGGTTTGATTGACTTGAGTAACCATGAAGCAATAGGATTTATAGATTCCGGAGTCGGTGGACTTACGGTTGTAAAAGAAGCATTACGTCAGCTACCGAATGAACGGTTGATTTATCTTGGTGACACAGCGAGATGTCCATATGGTCCCAGACCAGCAGAACAAGTTGTTCAGTTCACTTGGGAAATGACTAATTTTCTTTTGAAGAAAAACATAAAAATGTTAGTGATTGCTTGTAACACAGCAACCGCGGTAGCATTAGAAGAGATTAAAGAGCAGTTAAATATTCCAGTTGTAGGTGTAATTTTGCCTGGAACTAGAGCGGCACTAAAAGCAACGAAAAAAAATCGTATTGGTGTTATTGGCACAGCAGGTACGATCAAAAGTAATGCTTACGAGAAGGCGTTAAAAAGTAAAGCACCTAATACGTTTACGACTAGTTTGGCGTGTCCAAAATTTGTTCCCATCGTTGAAAGTAATGAATTTTACTCGTCAGTGGCTAAAAAGATCGTTTCAGAAACACTAGCACCTTTGCAAATAAAAGAATTAGATACATTAATTTTAGGGTGTACCCATTATCCATTGTTACGTCCGTTAATACAAAATGTGATGGGCAATCAAGTGAAATTGATTGATTCTGGTGCTGAAACGGTAAGCGAAGTCAGCATGTTATTGGATTATTTTGATATTGCGAATACGCCTCTACATGACAATGAGCAACATGAATTTTTTACCACAGGATCAGCTAAAATGTTTAAAGCTATCGCTGATGATTGGTTGAATTTAGAAACAATCGAAATAGAACATATTAGATTAGGAGAAGTGAAGCATGATTAGACATGATGGCAGGCAAGCAAAAGAATTAAGAAAAATCAAAATAGAAACAAATGTCTACAAACACCCAGAAGGCTCAGTGGTCATTTCTTTTGGCGATACTACAGTGATTTGCTCAGCAACCGTGGAAGAAAAAGTGCCACCATTTTTAAGAGGCGCAGGAACAGGTTGGGTAACAGCTGAATATAGTATGTTGCCAAGAGCAACCAACACACGGAATATTCGTGAAAGCGCTAAAGGAAAACTAACGGGTAGGACCATGGAAATTCAACGGTTGATTGGTCGATCGTTAAGAGCGGTTATTGATTTAGAAAAATTGGGAGAAAGAAGTATCATTGTTGATTGTGATGTTGTTCAAGCGGATGGTGGTACTCGAACAGCAAGTATAACTGGTGCTTTTGTTGCAATGAAATTGGCAGTAGACAAGATGCTTCAAAAAGGAGAATTGACTGAAAATCCGATCAAAGAATACTTAGCAGCTGTAAGTGCTGGTATTTTAAGTGACGGAAATTGTGTACTTGATTTGGATTATGTAGAAGATTCAGCAGCAGCTGTTGATATGAATTTAGTAATGACTGAGTCTGGCAAATTTGTGGAGCTTCAAGGAACTGGAGAAGAAGCAACATTTTCAGGTGATGAGTTAAATGCCTTACTATTTTATGGAAAGACCGGTATTGAACATTTGATTGCTTATCAAAAAGGGGCGTTCATAGAATCTAGCCTTGAAGAAAATAGGGTTTCAGATGAGAAAACAATTGTGATTGCGACAAGAAATCCCGGAAAAGCGAAAGAATTCTCAAAACTATTTGGTGAAAAAGGCTATCAGGTAAAAACATTGCTGGATTATCCTGAATTGCCAGATGTTCAAGAAACAGGAAAAACATTTGAAGAAAATGCCCGGCTAAAAGCAGAAACGATTGCTATGCTTTTAAAGCAACCTGTATTAGCCGATGATTCAGGACTGATTGTTGATGCATTGGATGGCATGCCAGGAATTTTTTCTGCTCGTTTTGCAGGTGAACCTACAAATAATGCGGCAAATAATGCAAAATTACTCCATGAATTAACAGGAGTACCAAAAGAAAAGCGGACGGCTAGATTTCATTGTACCCTTGTTTTTGCAGCGCCGAACAAGGAAAGCTTAGTTGTAGAAGCGGATTGGTCAGGTGAAATAGGCACAATCCCAAGAGGAGATAACGGATTTGGTTATGACCCGCTCTTTTTTATACCAGAGGAACAAAAAACAGCTGCTGAACTTTCTGATGAGCGTAAAAATAAAATCAGCCATAGAGGAAAAGCCGTTGTAAAATTAAAAAATCAATGGGAAGATTGGTTGAACAATTAGGAGGCTTTGCATGAGATATTTAGTAGTAAGTGATAATCATGGAGATCGTGACGTTTTAGTTGACTTAGCTCAAACCTATCAAGGAAAAGTAGACAGAATGTTTCATTGCGGCGATTCAGAGTTAGAGCCCAATGATGTATTGTGGACTGATTTTATTGTTGTAGGGGGAAATTGTGATTATGATCCAAAATTTCCAGATACAGCTGTAGAAATAGCTGGAGATGATACAATTTTTATGACTCATGGACATCTTGCAAATGTTCGTTTTGGTTTAACAAATCTAGCTTTACAAGCAGAATCTGCAAATGCTAATATTGCTTTATTTGGTCATACACATGAAATTGGTTGTGAGGTGCAAGAGCATGTTCTTTATCTAAATCCGGGAAGTATCAGTCAACCAAGAGGGGCAATCCAATTAAAATCATATGCGATTATTGAAAGTACATCGGATACATTTGAGATTCAGTATTACGGACGCGATCATAAACCATTTAAGGAATTGCATTTTATTTTCAATAAAAAATAGTTTGGAAAGAGGTTGAGATAAAAGTCGATTAGGTTCGAGCAATTGGAGTAAAAATCGAACAATACGCTTCTTGTATTGCTCGATTTTTACTCCAATTGCCGAAGAACCTGACTTTTGTCCACCGTTTATTAGGAATTAGAGTGTGAAACAAAACTGATCTTTAGTTTTGTCACGCACCCTTTTCAATGAATTCATCAAGTGAAAAACCTTACGTTTAAATCTTAATTTTTTTTAACAATTATGAAAAAAGTTTGAATTTGAAGACATTTGCATCCGTTTTCGGTACAATAATAGCTGTGGCAAAGAAAATGAAATGGAGGCACTCCAATGATTGGAACTGCTGTTAAAGAATTACTATTAGAAAAACAAGAAACTTTTTTGATACCTGCAGAAAATGTAGCGAATGTGATGTGTTTAAACCCCTTAAGCCATGCTTTGTTGGTATTGTCTCAAGTAAAATATTCAAAAATACCCGTTCTAGATAAAGGCGATCGGTTTGTAGGATTGATCAGCTTATCAGACGTTGTCGATAAAATGTTTGATATTACCTCTGTTGATTTTGACAAGCTAAAAGATTTTACTGTAGCAGATGTGATGGAAGTTAATGTCCCGGTCATTGGTGAAAAATGGGAATTAGAAGATGTATTACATTTATTAGTTGATGCAGCATTTCTACCAGTCGTGGATGATAATCAATGTTTTAAAGGGATTATTACCCGTAAAGAATTATTAAAAGCAATCAACCATATGGCGCATGAAATAGAACGAAAGAATGTCATTCTACCAAAATCTGATGAAGAAGCTAGAGAAATGAAAGCAATTTGATTTTTGAAGAGCGAAGAAGGTAAATGTTAGATAAGTGAAGGGAGCTATTCAATGGACGCATATGAAATTATCAATTATATTGGGAACGCTGAGAAAAAAACACCAGTAAAGGTGACACTGAAAGGGAAATTAAAAGAAGTGACCTTTCCCGATGAGATTCAAGCATTTACCAATTGCAAAACAGGAACATTATTTGGGGAATGGAAGGTCGTCAAAGCTTTTCTAGATGAGTACGAAGAAAAAATCGAGGATTATGTTGTTGAAAATGATGCGCGTAATTCTGCGATTCCAATGCTTGATATCAAAGAAGTTAATGCTCGCATCGAACCTGGGGCAATTATCCGAGACCAAGTTGAAATTGGCAATAATGCAGTTATCATGATGGGGGCTGTGATTAATATTGGAGCAGTCATTGGTGATGGAACGATGATTGATATGGGCGCAATTCTTGGTGGTCGCGCAACGGTCGGCAAAAATTGTCATATCGGTGCGGGAACAGTGCTTGCAGGTGTCATCGAGCCTCCTAGTGCAGAACCAGTTATCATCGAAGATAATGTGCTGATTGGTGCTAACGCTGTAGTACTTGAAGGAATTCGAGTTGGTGAAGGAGCAGTTGTTGCAGCAGGAGCAATTGTTGTTGACGATGTCGCACCAAACACAGTAGTCGCTGGTGTGCCTGCTAGAAAAATCAAAGATATAGATGAAAAAACAAAAGGCAAGACCAATATGATGGAAGAATTGCGCAAGTTGTAAGTGATTCGTAAAAAAGTGATGTATCATCACCTTTTAATCTATTAGTTTATTACGTAGTCTTATCTAATAGTTCTAGGGAACTAACTCAAAGAGTTTGTTCCCTAGAACTATTTTTTGTGTACATCAAAAATACACTGTATACAACTTTCAATTGTGTAAGTTGACTGTTAGCCAATTCAATTTTCTGTAAGATTGTTTCCGCTTATAATCTATCCTATAGAGAAACTAGGAGGAACACAAATTATGAAAAGTAAAAAATTTAAATTGATTATCGGTGGTATTGTACTAGGAGTATTAGGAGGAAGCTATTTCTTGTTTTTTCCTTCTTCAGACAATATGGAACCAGCATATAATGTTTTTACGTTAAATCAGCTAGATCCACTTCTGTTAAAAGGAGAAGTGAAGGCAACACAAACACAAGATGTTTTTTATGATCAAACATTGGGAAGCATTGCTGATATTCCAGTTAAACACGAACAAGAGGTTAAAAATGGGGATGTTTTACTGAATTATCAAAATAGTGAGGCGCAAAATAGAGCGGACCAACAACAGCGCGCAGTGAATAAAAGTAGCATATCCGCTCAGCAAGCTGCACAAAATTTAAGCAGAGCACAAGTAAGATACAATGAATCGCAAGCAAAATTAGACCAAAATACTGCCGAATATAATAGAGAAGCTGATCCAGAGAAAAAAGAAGAGTTGAAAGGAAAAGTTGAACAGCAAAAATCAGAAGTGACGACATTTAACAATGAAGTTATACAAGCTCAACAAGCACTTGAGTTAGCAAATACAGAAGTAAATGATGAAGCAGCTTCATTAGAATCGGAACAAGGAAAAGTTACATCAACGGTGAATGCGACAATTGATGGGATTGCAATGGTCAATGAAGCAGGTAAAAAATCGCTAGAAACACCACTAATACAAGTATTAAGTAAGGCAAAACAAATCAAAGGAACTGTAACAGAATATGATTTTAATAAACTGTCAATCGGTCAAGAAGTTAGTGTTACTTCAATTGGATCGAGTGAAACGACTCAAGGAAAAATCAGTGCTATTAATCAATTGCCAAAAACAAAAAATAATAGCGATGCGGAAATCCCTACCTATGAATTTATTGTGGATGGAGATTTCACTTGGGCGTATGGTTCTTCTGTCCAAGTCTCTTTAAACCAATCACAACTGTTTTTACCTGAAAAATCTATCGTTTCTAAAGATGATAAGACGTTTGTCTACACGTATAAAAACGGTCGAGCATCAAAAACGGAAGTGAAAGTAGTGGATCAACAAGGAACAAAAAAAGTTGAGTCCGGTGTATCAAAAGGAACCAAAATTATTAGTAATCCTGACGAATCCTTAAAAGATAAGGCAGAAGTGCAGGTGGTTGAAAATGATTAAATTAGAGCAAATTAATAAATATTACACATTAGCAGAGGAACGTTTACATGTTTTAAAAAACATCAATTTTGAGATTAAAGAAAAAGAGTTTGTCGCAGTAATGGGACCATCTGGATCTGGGAAATCAACGTTGATTAACTTAATTGGTTTTATTGATAAAAAATTTGAAGGAACATATTTATTTGAAGGAAAAAAAATTACGGACTTTTCGGATAAAGAACTTTCAATGATTAGAAATAAATCGGTAGGATTTGTCTTTCAAAATTTTAGCTTGATTGAGAACAATACGGTATTTGAAAATATCGAATTACCTTTGTTATACAATGGTTCTGCTTATACAGATACAAAAAAAAGAGTGCAGGAGGTTTTGGAAAAAGTTGGGTTAGGAGATAAAGGGAATAAATATCCTAAACAACTTTCAGGTGGACAGCAACAGCGTATTGCTATTGCTCGAGCGATTGTTAATTCTCCAAGATTTATCATTGCAGATGAACCAACAGGAGCACTGGATTCCAAAACATCAGACGATATTATGAAGTTGTTTCAAGATTTAAATAAAGAAGAGGGTGTAACAATTATTTTAGTTACACATAACCCTGAAATGGTTCATTATTGCGATCGTTTAATTCGAGTAAAAGATGGCGAAATTGTAGAAGAGGAGTTGGTTCAATGAAGAATTTCGTTATTGGGAAGACAGCATTAAAATCAATTCTTAAAAATAAAAAGCGCAGTTTCCTAACGATGTTTGGTATTATTATTGGTATTGCGTCAGTGATCACAATTGTATCGATTGGGAATGGATTTAAGCGAGATATGATCAATAAAATGTCAATGACGAACACGAATGAAAACGTGACAAACATTACTTTTAACTATTTTGATGTATCAAATGCATTTACTGAAAATGAAGTATTTAAAAAGAGTGATCTTGATTTAATTAAAAATATCAAAGGAATAAACAAAGTAGATTTTTATAAGCCAAAGCAAAAACAAACAGAGCGTCAAATAGAAATATACATCCGTGGTAAGAAATTGACGAAAAAAATAGAACGTGTGGAGCAAACAACCGTGGAGCTTTTAGCTGGTCGTCAAATTCAACCCAAAGATAATGACACGTTAAATAAAGTCGTTGTACTTGATGAAGTATTAGCACAAAAATTGTTTGGCGATGCTGAAAAAGCTATTGGAAAAGGTTTTGAAGTGGGGAAAGAGATCTTTACGATTGTAGGAGTAAAAGCCAGCGAAAGCGGCACATTATCGATGGACAACCAATCACCACTCGCTTACTTTCCTGTAAAGAGCTATGACCATTATTTCCATAAACCAGAAAGTCAATCAATTTTAAACTTGGAAGTTATTCCTGGTGAAGATAAGGAAAAAGTCACCGCAGACGTTTTGAAACAACTGAATTTTAATGGTAGTTTGAGAAATACTGGTGAATATGAACAATATAATCCAAAATCAGATATTGATCAGATGGGCAGTATTTTAGATAACTTAACCTTATTTATTTCAGCAGTTGCGGGTATTTCATTGTTTATTGCAGGAGTTGGTGTGATGAATATGATGTATATCTCTGTCTCTGAACGAACAAAAGAAATTGGTGTTCGTCGTGCTTTAGGCGCAACAGAAATAGATATCAAAAAACAATTTTTAGCAGAAGGATTAACACTAACGCTGCTTGGAGGATTGATTGGCTATTTGTTAGGGATGTTGCTAGGATTGCTTGCTTCGATCTTTTTACCTTTCGCAGTCCGACCAGATTTATTTACGATTGCGTTAGCTGTGGGAATTTCTATTTTAATTGGTGTTGTATTTAGTTACATGCCAGCTTCTGCAGCATCTAAAAAAGATTTAATTGATATTTTAAAATAAGAAAAAAATGCAGTTTACTTCATAAGCATTGGAGAGGCTGCATTTTTCTTTTTGACTCAGTCATCAAAAATAATGCTATACATGCTCTGTCAAACAGTGTACAATTTTTTCTATAAAGAACGAGAAGGGGAGTGCGGATAAAGTGATTCAAGATAAATTAATCGACATTCGTAGAGAACTACATAAAATTCCTGAGATTGGATTAGAAGAGGTAAAAACGCAAAAAAAGTTAATAGAAATTATTGCTTCCATAGATAAAAGTTACCTTGAAGTAAAAACTTGGAAAACAGGAATACTGGTTTTCGTCCATGGCTCAGCACCTGACAAAACAATTGGTTGGCGTGCGGATATTGATGGTCTGCCTATAACAGAAGAAGTGGTTTCAGATTTTCAATCAACACATATTGGTTTTATGCATGCGTGCGGTCACGATTTTCATATGACAATCGGTTTGGGATTATTGGAACAATTATCATTTAAACAGCCGAAAAATAATTACTTATTTCTTTTTCAGCCAGCAGAAGAAAACGAAGCTGGTGGGATGTTAATGTATGAAGACAACGCATTTGGCTCTTGGTTACCAGATGAATTTTATGGATTGCATGTGAATCCGGACTTGCCGGTTGGTACGATAGCTACTAGAGTTGGAACGTTGTTTGCGGCGACCTGTGAAGTGCAAATTACCCTGAAAGGAAAAGGTGGACATGCAGCGTTTCCTCATGCTTCTAATGATATGATTGTAGCAGGTATGAGTCTTGTACAACAGGCGCAAACGATTGTTAGTCGCAATGTAAATCCAGTTGAAGGAGCTGTGGTGACTTTTGGCACGTTTCACGCAGGCACAGCGACAAATGTTATCGCAGGAGTTGCTACACTTTCCGGAACGATTCGTACGTTGACAGAAGAGATGAATCAATTAACCCAACAGCGGATCAAAGAAATTGGTGCAGGGATTGCTAAATCGTTTAATTGTGAAGTTGATGTTTTTCTGGATCAAAAAGGCTATGTTCCAGTAATTAATAATAAAGAAACAACAGAAAACTTTATGTCATTTATGGAGCACGAGGAAAGTGTTGTGTTCAAAGAAGCAGAAGTTGCTATGACAGGTGAAGATTTCGGTTACTTACTTTCTAAAGTTCCAGGAACAATGTTTTGGTTAGGTGTAGATAGTCCATTTGGGTTACATTCAGCAAAATTTGACCCCAATGAAGAAGCAATTACCTTTGGTGTAGAGCATATTAGTAGGTTTTTACAATCATTAGACAAATAAAAAAATGGATCAAACGGTTGATACAATAACCATTTGATCCATTTTTTTATTTTAATGTAATTGGTGTATTTGGAATAGTGAAATTAGCAGCGGATAGTTTTTTTACGTACTGAGCTATAAATACTTCTCGGATAGATGCTTGATTACCATTTAGCACATACATGGTTGTCCGAATAGCAAAGTTGCCGTTTCCAAGATCGACCATTCCGAAAATAGTTGGACCTGTTTGAATAACGTCTGAATATTTTTCTTTTAATTCCTGATTTACTTGATCGATAATCGTTGCAATCTGGTCATATCCTTCATCTGGCATAATCCGAACATCGATTAATACTTGCATATTTGAGCGGGAAAGGTTGCTTATTGTCGTAATATTTCGATTCGGAATAAAATGAACAGTTCCATCCAGTGCTTTCATTTGTGTCGTTCTAAGACCCACGGCAGTGACGGTTCCTTCTATACCTAGTGTTGTTAATCGGATATAATCGCCAACATCCATTTGTTGTTCTAAAATGATAAAAAAACCAGTAATAATATCGTTCATAAAACCTTGTGCCCCTAAACCAATGGCTACCCCAGCTATACCCGCTCCGGCAAGTAATGAACCGACTGGGACACCTAAAACGGTTAATAAAGAATAGATGAAGAAAAAGAAGAGCGTATATTGAAATGCATTTACGATTAGAGTGTGTAATGTCTTTAAACGACTTTCACTTAACGCTTGCTTTTTACTATAATTACCATAGGTTCGATCGATGATACTTTTTCCGATTTTATTCAGAATGACAAATAGTAGAATCAAAAATATAAGATAGAGTGCTTTTTCAATTATTGTTGCAATAATTTGATCCCAATTAATTCCATTCCAAAAACGCTGTAAGGCATTTACTTTTTTTTCTGTTACCGTTTTTATATCAATCGCAGAATCTAGTGTGCTTTCTGCTGTTACATGAGAGGTTGATTGTCCTAAAAAAAACATGATCATTCCAACTTTCTTTCATCTGTTTTATGGATAGAGGGAAATAACTTTGTTGATTCCTTTAACATTATACTTGAATTTGAAAAAAAATGTCATTAGTTCTGTAAAAAGATTAACAAATTAATGAAAAATGTGTTACAATATTCTGAAAATAAGGAGTGATTATATGACTTTGGATTGGGATAATTTAGGTTTCGATTATATAAAAACCCCATTTCGCTATATTTCTATGTGGAAAGATGGCAAGTGGGACGACGGTAAATTAACAGAAGATAATACATTGCATCTGCATGAAGGTTCAGCTGCGCTTCATTATGGGCAGCAATGTTTTGAAGGATTGAAAGCATATCGATGTAAAGATGGCTCGATTAATTTGTTTCGAGTAGATGAGAATTCTAAGCGAATGAATCGAAGTGCTAAGCGTTTGTTAATGGCAGAAGTTCCAGAAGAAAAATTTATTCGCGCTGTTGAAGAAGTTGTGAAAGCAAACGAAGCTTTTGTGCCACCATATGGCAGTGGCGGAACATTATATATTCGTCCGTTACTAATTGGTGTGGGTGCAGGAATTGGCGTACACCCAGCACCAGAGTATCTATTCACTGTATTTTGTATGCCTGTTGGTGCCTATTTTAAAGGTGGTTTAACGCCGACAAACTTTATCGTATCTGACTATGATCGAGCAGCACCGCAAGGAACTGGAGCAATTAAAGTGGGAGGCAACTATGCAGCAAGTTTACTTCCAGGAGAGGAAGCAAAAGAGAAAAATTTCTCGGACTGTATTTATTTAGATCCTGCTACTCATACAAAAATTGAGGAAGTAGGTTCGGCTAATTTCTTTGGTATTACAAAAGATAATCGATTTGTAACCCCGTTATCTCCATCGATTTTGCCAAGTATTACTAAATATTCATTACTGTACTTAGCTGAGCATCATTTAGGGATGGAAGCGGTAGAAGAGGATGTATATTTGGATTCTTTAGATGAGTTTACAGAAGCGGGGGCGTGTGGCACAGCGGCTGTGATTTCACCGATTGGCGGATTTCAGACTTACGATAAGTTTCATGTGTTTTATAGTGAAACAGAGGTTGGACCAGTTACGCAGAAACTTTATGATGAATTGACTGGCATTCAATTTGGTGATTTATCAGCGCCAGATGGTTGGATTAGGAATATACGGGTTTAAAAGATGTAATATTTTAAACTATGGAAGAAAATGACGAAAAGTTTCGTTGTTTTCTTTTTTTGGTTAAAAATTGGATTACGGATGATGGTATTGTTGGTTGGAATGGATATAAGTAGGGTTTAATATTTCTATATAAATAAAAAATAGATAATATTGATAATTATTTTTTATTATAGTTATATATTGAAGACTTATGTGATACAATAATATACAAATAACTATAAATTATTTGGAGGTTTTTGAAACTTGTTTGAGCAGCTTATAAACCATTTTGATGAAAATTTAATTAGGAAAATTGAAGGAATAGCTGCCTTAATTAGTATTATATCTATATTTATTTCGGTATACTATTTTATACAAAAAAATATAAAGAAGAGAAAAGTTTTTACTAACTCGGATAAGCCGGAAATTAAATATTTTACTGATAGGGAAGAAATAACTAAGGAAATATTTGAAAACATTGAAAAGTCTAGTAAAGGGGAGTTGTTTTCTATATATGGGCCAGCTGGTATTGGAAAAAGCGAACTTATGAAACTAATAAATTTAGTATTTAATTCACCAAAATATTTTGTAGATTCTGAAACTAGAAATTTCTTGCAAGGTTATTTACCTGATCAATTTGTACGGAAAAAATCTCAGTCATATATATTCAATTGTAAAGATCAAAAAATAAAAACGGTTTTTTCCAGTATTATTAATAGCCTAAATTTAGACATTGATAATGATGCTAATATGGGGAATTTTGAGATCATATCGTCAAAAATATACAAAAAAACTAAACGGTGTGACCACATAATTTTTATATTTGAAAACATTGAAAATAATTATTTAGCTAGTGACTTATTTGATTTTTTCAAAATATTAAATTTGTATTCAAAAAAAAATAAATATATATTTTTCATAGTTTATTCTAGCTTATTCTCACCTGATAATAGGAACAGTAGTATCCTAAAGAGGATCAAAGAATTTAAAATAGAAAATACTAAAGAGTTTATTAAAAAACATAATCTGAATAATTTATCTGAATCGGAAATTAATGAAATTCACAAAGTTACTAATGGAAATTTGGAATTACTAAACATTGTAACTAAAATTGTAAAGATGGCTGGAAAAGAAGAGTTAAAGGTGATTACCCGTTTTTCAGATTTAGACAAATATTTTGTAGATTACTTAAATGAGGATATCGAAGCATGGAATGTGTTCAAAGCATATCTATCATTATCCCTTTCTCAACCATTAATAGTTCCTTCTCAGATTAGTATATTAGTTGAGGACGGAATAGATGTAGGAAAAAATATGAGAAAACTAGCTTGTGCTGGATTTTTAACTAAGGTAAAAAATACGAACTCAATGTATAGTATTTCAAAAGTAGTACGCTCAATTATGTACAATTCTGAATCTGCGGATATCATTCAAAATCAAGCTCAGCTATTAAAATATAATAAAAATGATAAACTTAATTTAGAAGAAAGATTTGTTTTACATGCATTATTTTCAGTAGAACATAACCATGTAGTATTGGAGACACTACAGAAAAAACAGAGAGAGAAGGATTATTCAATTGCTTTAGAGATTTATGAAATTCTAGATACAGGTTCTTGTTTCTCGGAACATTTAATACGAACTTGTAAAGATTTTAATCAGATTTTATTCTGTATTTTAGAGGCGCTAATTGGTGCTGGAAACTATACACAGGCATCAAATTTAATAGATGATGATAGGTATAATCAATATTTTATTAATCGTAATATGTACATTAACGAGAGTAATCTAAATTTACAATTTCTTAATGCTAACTTAGCACACCTAAAAAATGATTATAACTCAGCTTTGGATATTTATTCGCAAATGCTAAACTCAGAGGTTGTACAAAAAAATATATACTATAAAGCAAAAGTAACTTGGGGAATCGCACATGTTCATCGTCATATTGGGAACTTTGTACAAGCGATTGAATGGTATAATCAGGCTATAAAAATTTGTAAATCATATGAATATAAAACTCTTGATATTCTAATTAAATGTTTAAATGAATGCAATAGTATATATGTATATATGAACGAATTACCACCATTTTCTGCACAATATTTGAAGAAAATTGTGCAGAAAAATTCTAACAAATTTAAAAATAAAGTTGCTGAGTTATCAACGAATAAGTATGAAGCAATCATGCTTGGAAAAGATAACGATTTTGATACTGCTATCAGTTTAATTGAATCAACTTTAAATATTTATGAACAAACGTTTGAAAGATTGCGTTTTAATTTGTACTTTGAAAAAGGAGAACTTTTAAGGCGTAAGAAAAAATTTGAGTCTGCCGTTCAATTTTTTGAAAAAAGTTTTGATTCTTCAGAACATAATGGAGATAAAAATATAAAATTATATTCTCTTTTAGGTATTTTATTGGCGGAATTACAAGCAAGCCAATTTTATTATCATCAAAACAACGATGAACAGTATAAGTCACTACAAAAATGTTATGACTTATGTCATTATGATGACTCCAACGATATTAGATTTGAATTAGGACTAATTCATGTCAATAAAATCAAAACTCTGTTAGACAAGTCTGATTTGCAAAGTGAATTTTTCAGTGAGATGCTTCCTCTTTTTTAAAAGTGAATAAAATATCATTGGGTATTGTCAACTTTTTAAGTAGTTCTTCGGTATCTTTTGTATGTGACCTTAAAGAATCAATAATATCAGCGATTAAGTTAATTGGATCAATATCCCAATTTAATCTCGCGATTTCTTGGGTTCCTATCCTGATTCCATGATTATTGAACAACTGTTTATTTTTTTATTTAAAGTTACATTATATTTAAAAGCATTAAAATAGATATCATTCATTTCAATTTTATTTGTTCTAATAAAAACTTGATGAGTGAATGTCGGAACGCCATTAATACTAGGAATATCAAAATTTTTCATTCTTAATTCATTGGAAAGTCTCTGGGCATAATCGATTGTTTTTTTTGAGTACGACTCTCCAAAAGCCTCCATCTCAAATAATGCGTATAATAAACTAACAATTTGATGCATTTGCGTATGACGAATGTATAGAGGGCTAATTGTTTTATCAATAAGTTTGGCCCATTCATTGTTTTTGTCATAATTAGTCCGTTTGCAGGACCGGGTAAAGTTTTATGTGTCCCGCCGAATAAGATGCAATTATCTATTTTATTCAGAGGATTATCTAATTGTTTTCCTGCTATAAGACCTAATGTTTGACTAGCATCATATAATAATACAGTATTTGAAGGTAGCTTTAGCTTATCAAAATCGGGTGGATTTATAATATCTGAAGGAGCATATAAGAAAAAGTTGATATCATCTTTTTTTAATACGGAATAGACATTTTCATAATCCATATCAAAATGATTATAGTCATAGGGCATATCAATTATTTGTAATCCTAATCTTTTACAAACAACTTTCATAGACTGGTGTCCTCCGCACTCACTATCAGAAACCATAATTTTATCACCAGCTTTTGTGATAGACATAAGAAGTGATGTGATGCAATTCATTCCTGTAAGTGTTCGAGCATCTGCATAGTTACAATCAAATAATTTTGCACATTGCTTATTGATTAGTCCATAAATTTCAAAAAGAAAGTTACTGCCAATAAAATTATTATCAGTTTCATAGTCTAAGACACCGTTCATGATGTAACGCTCTTGAAAATCACCGTTAAGTGGCAGCTTTACGAAAGGTGAAATAAGATTTTCTGCAGCACATAAAGGTAAAGTTTTCTTTTTGATAATATTAAAACGATCTTCGATATCTTTAAAAGCAGCGTAGCCTTCAATTTTATTTAACATCCAAAAACCTCCAAATAATTTATAGTTATTCGGAGGTTTTTGGATGCAATTTATTCCTCAAATTATACGTATCCAACACTTTAATTTTCTGATTTGTACAGACCGCAGTATAGATTTGAGTGGTTACAATGCTTGAATGACCAAGTAATTCCTGTACTTCTCTAATATCTGCTCCATTTGATAAGAGTTCTGTTGCAAATGTATGACGTAGATGATGAGGAGTAGAAGAAGGAGCAATCTTTGCTAAGTCTCGATATTTTGAATAAATATTTTCTATCCCATAAATCGAAAGCCGTTTGCCATATTTATTTAAGAAGATCGCATCTGATTTTGGTTGATAGAATTTTCTAACCGAAAGATACTCAGCAAGAGCCTTATTGGTTTCAGACGGTGAGACGTAAATTAGCCGTTCTTTATGGTTTTTACCTTTGATCAATAGCAAGCGAGTCGTTGGATGGTAGTCAATGGTGTTTAACCTATGTGCTTCGCCAATCCGGATACCTGTTGCAATTAACAGCTCAATTAATGCAATATCACGAATGAGATTTATCCGTTTTGATGAGGTCAAGTTAGATTTTTGGAGAAAGTACATCTGCTTTAATATTGTATTGATTTGTTCGGGTGTTAAAATTTTGGGGAGTTTTCTTGGAGTGATGTAGTTGTGATTAAAATTGGGTTTTTGGTTTGTAGGGAATTTCATTAAATCTTCGTTTATTAAATAGTTATAGAACATTTTAAAAACAACGATTTTTCTTTTTAACGTGGTAGCTTTTAACGTTTGCTGATATTCGTTGATATACTTGCTTATACCTAGTGTATAAATGTAATTATTTTTTATGCAGTATTGATTTAGGTTACTTAAATCAGAATAATAGGCTTTAAGTGTTTTTGGAGAGATGTTGCTAAATGTCTTTCTTTCTTCAAGATAGCTGTTAATATGTTTTTCAAAATCAATCATCATTATGTTCAACCTTCCTTTTTGTTCAAATAGAATCATTCTTTATGATAAGCGACTCAACGAGAGATTTCTAGGTCTCATAAGAAAAAAAGAAAGGAAGAATAGGCATTGTTATTTTCTGCTTAAAGATTAAAGAGTATAATGAAATAAGAGTCGTGCTTTAGAAAGGATGAAAAATATGTCTGTTGAAAAAACGAAAAAATTATCAAATGGATCAATTATTCCACGGTTGGGTTTAGGTGTCTGGAAAGCCCAAGATGGAGAAGAGGCTATGAATTCAGTCAAATGGGCGTTAGAAGCAGGGTACCGATTGATTGACACTGCTGAAGTTTATAAAAATGAGGTCAGTGTAGGAGAAGGCATTCGAATGTCTGGTGTTCCACGGGAAGAGATTTTTATTACAACAAAATTATGGAATACAGATCAAGGATACGAATCAACGTTAAAGGCTTTTGATGAAAGTCTAAATAAATTAGGTTTAGACTATGTCGACTTATATTTAATCCATTGGCCGGTAAAAGGGAAATATAAAGATTCTTGGCGTGCAATGGAAGAGATTTATCAGAGTGGTCGTGCTAAGGCAATTGGTGTATCTAATTTCCATCAACATCACTTGGAGGATTTATTAAAAGATGCCCAGGTTGTGCCTGTACTTGATCAAATAGAGCTTCATCCAAGGTTGACACAAGAGCCATTACGTGCATTTTTAGCAGAGAATAATATCGCAGTTGAAGCTTGGTCGCCGTTAGGGCAAGGGAATATTTTAGAAGAGCCTATACTGGTTGAGATAGGCAAAAAATACAATAAAACACCTGCTCAAGTTATTATTCGTTGGCATTTACAAAATGATATCATTGTTATTCCAAAATCTGTCCATCAAGAACGAATCAAACAAAATATAGATGTCTTTGATTTTGAATTAACGGATGAAGACATGGAGCAAATTAATCAGTTGAATAAAAATGAACGTTTTGGGTCTAATCCAGAGAAGTTTGATTTTTAATCAGATTTCTAGAGGAATAAAGAAGTTTCTGGCGTATAACGAATTAGGTTATACGCCAGAAACTTCTTTTTTTATAGTTTATTTACAAAATAGTCAAAGAGTTTGAATTCTTTCTCATCTACTTCAAAACGTAGTTCAGGATGCCATTGAACACCTAGCAGTCGCTGTGCCGTATCAACAGATTCAACGCCTTCTACAATACCGTCAGTTGACATCGCAGTGACTTTTAGTGTAGGTGCTAGTTTGTTGATTGCTTGATGATGATAAGAATTAACACGATACTCTTTACCAAATAATTGATATAGGGAGCTGTTTTTTTCGATTTGAATAGCATGTGTTGCAAATTGAGGGAGGGTTGGTTGTTGCCCATGCTTGATTTTCCAATCAGGATACAAGGAGAGATCTTGATATAAGGTTCCTCCTAAAACAATATTTAGTAGCTGCATACCACGACAAACAGCAAAAATTGGTTTTTGTTGTTTTATTGCTTCTTTGATCAGTGCAATTTCAAAAAGATCACGATTTTTATTTGTTTCTTCCAATTTTGGATGAGGTTCTTGTCCAAAAAATTCTGGGGAGATATCTTGTCCACCTGCTAATAATAATTTATCGATTTTTGCTACATAGCCACTGGCAGATTCTGCCTTACCAATGGGCAAAACAATAGGTAATCCGCCTGCATTTTGAACGGCGGTTACGAATCCTTGAGGTGTATAGGTTACATGGTTTCCATTAAAAACATCTACAGATTTAATAATTTGATTTCCTGCTATACCAATAGTTGTTGTCACTTAATCACGTCCTTCGTTTATTTGTAAAATAGTTATTTATGTATAGTTCAAGATAAATAAGAAAAAAGAAACAGTCATTCACTGATTAGAATGAACCTAAAAAGTGAATAACCGCTCATTGACTATCAGCGAGTACGAATAACTTCGACTTTGTACCCGTCTGGATCAGTAATGAAATAGTAAGATGGTGGTGTTCCAGGTAACCCTTTCATATCCGTAACATTAAATCCTGCATTTTTTTGTTCTTCATGTAATTTTTCGATTTCGTCAGTGCTGATCGCAATATGACCATAGCCATTTCCTAAATCGTATGCTTCATGATCGTAATTATACGTTAACTCTAATTCATAGCCATCACCAGGCAATGTTAGATAAACTAAAGTAAATTTATGTTCTGGAAAATCACGACGGCGGCTTTCTTCAAAATTGAAGGCCTTTTGGTAAAAGTCTAGTGAGGCTTCCAAGTCTTTGACACGAACACAAGTATGAGCCATTTTCATATGAATCATCTTCCTTTCAAAAGTGGGTAATCTGGATAAATTCCAAAAGAACCTATCATCATTTTCATAGTAGCATAGACTGAACTAAAATTGTGAGTGAAATGATAAGATATTACTTGTTCATGAGAAAATTCTCATGTAAAATTAAGTCAAACGATAAAGGAGTTGTTTTTATGGAAACACCATCATTTGGTGAAAAATCGGAAACATTGGTATATAAAAAAAGACTGGGTGCGTATATTATTGTATCAAGAAACAATGGAGCAGAAATTGTGTTGGTCCAAGCGCCAAATGGGGCATACTTTTTACCTGGCGGAGAAATCGAGCAAGGAGAAACCAAAGAAGTAGCGATACATCGAGAAATGATAGAAGAATTGGGTGTTGAAGTAGTTATTGGTGAATATTTAGGACAGGCGGATGAATATTTCCATTCGAGACATCGTAAAACAGATTATTACAATCCAGGTTATTTTTTTGTAGCGGATAGTTGGAAGCAGATTTGTGAACCTTTGGAAAAAACAAACACATTACGCTGGGTTTCTGTTGATGAGAGTATTGATTTGCTTAAAAGAGGCAGCCATAAATGGGCAGTAAAAAAATGGAAAGCGAATCAAAAGAACGCGATAAATTCTTTATAATGTACAAGTTCAGATAGAAATAGATTATAAAGGGATTGAATTGTGAGAGTCAAAGTTTTTGTAAGAATGAATTAACCATTGTCAAACTAAATAATAAAAGCAGATTGCATCGATCGTTGCAATCTGCTTTATTGTCTTATTTTACATATATTTCAGTAAAACTTCTGCTACACCATCTTCATCATTGCTTGTTGTATGAATATCGGCTGCACGTTTAACACTTTCAGTTGCATTACCCATAGCAACACCAACACCAGCATATTCAATCATAGATAAGTCATTTTCATTATCACCAATGGCCATTGTTTCGGCTTGGGAAATACCTAAATGATCAGCAAGCTTGGCTAATGCATTCCCTTTGTTCGCTTCTTTGTTTAAAATCTCGTAATAAAAATCGGTACTCTTAACAGTTGTATACTTAGAAGAAAATTCTTCTGGTAATTGACTGATAGCTTGATCCAAAATCTCTGGCTCGTCGATCATCATCATTTTGATAATCGACATATCTGGAGTCATTTCATCAACTGCTCGATATTTCAGCGGCATATCAACCAAATGAGCTTCATGTACAGTATATTTCCCAATATCTCGATTTGCAGTATAAATGGCTTTGTCATCAATAGTATGAAGATGTGCGCCTACTTTTCTAGCCATATATTCGATTTCTAAGAAATCATCATGGCTTAGTGTATAGCGAGAAATGATTTCGTTGGTTTTAGTCGCTTGTACTAAAGAACCGTTATAAGTAATTACAAAATCATTGTCTCCATAGAGCTCTAATTCAGTTAACTGTTCTTTTACACCAGGGAGCGGGCGTCCTGTGCATAAAACAATGTAGATGCCTTTTTCGTTGGCTTTTTTCAGTGTTTCTTTCACTTTTGGGGTGATTTTTCTGTTTGAATCAAGTAGTGTACCATCGATATCTATTGCAACTAGTTTAATTGACATAAGTTCCTCCTGTAAGTCGCTTTTCTAATTTTTTCCTTCAACTAATGCGCCATTATGGATATAGGCCGAAAATTCCCGATACGTATCATCAAATAAATCATAATGCTGTTGCCGTTTAGGATCAACCATTTCTTTAGGAAAGTAAAAACGTTCATCAATTTGAGTTTGGCCAGCAAGGGCTGCAACTAAATGACTGACTTTTGATAATTCGATTAAGGTGCCGTCTTTTTGCATAATTTCAATTTGAGTGCGATGGCTATTTTTTTCTGGGCGATAGAAGTCATAAGGCAAGTCGTAACTTGAATTAATCGCTGTATAATATTTAGGATTATAGCCAACTTTTTCAATTAAGGCTTTTAAATGACGAATCGTAACGGAGTCTTTATTCCCTGAAAAAGTTGCCGATTTCAGCGGTTTCCGAATTAAAAAGCGGTTGGCTAAATCATTAAGTATTGGATCAGGTAAAGATGTCCATTGGGTAAAGTAAGTATTCAGCACACCATCATCCAATTTTAAGTATTCTTGTAATGAAAAAGTACCATTAAAAAAGGGTACAAGCAATTGAGAATGTAATTGATAATCTTCTGGTTGTTGCTCGTATAATTCTTTGGCACGATGAAGCAAGTGATCTAATATTACTTCCATTCCACGAGAAACAGGATGAAAATAGACTTGCACATACATTTGATAACGACTGACAATGTAGTCTTCAACTGCATGCATCCCGTTCATCGCAAAAGCCAAGCCATCTTTATAAGGACGGATCACACGCAAAATTCTGGTCAAATCAAATGTTCCGTATTCCGTTCCAGTAAAATAGGCATCTCGTAATAAATAATCCATGCGATCTGCATCGATCTGGCTGGAAATCATTTGAACAACTTGAGGATTAGGGTATTGTTTAGTAATAACACTTGCTACTTTATCAGGGAAATCGGCTGACACTCGATTCAGAATTTGAAATACTTCTGTTTCTGGTGAGGTGATGATTTCAACTGTGATCGCTTCATGATTCGTATTGAAGATATGTTCAAATGTATGCGAATAAGGTCCGTGACCAACATCATGAAGCAATGCTGCACATAAAGCTACGAGACGTTCGCTATCATCCCATCCTTCTTCTCCTAAATGATCAGAGGAATAGTTTCGTTGGAAAATATCACAAATACGTCGAGTAATTTCATAAACACCCAAAGAGTGAGCAAAACGGCTATGTTCTGCACCATGAAAGGTGAAAGAAGATGTGCCTAATTGTTTGATTCTGCGTAAACGCTGAACTTCAGCCGAATTAATCAAGTCTAAAATAACTTGATGCTGAACATGGATGTAATTATGAACAGGGTCTCGAAAAACCTTTTCAATAGGTAAAATTTGATACTTATAAGGGGTTGACATCATTTCACTCCTTTGGCTGTGGCTTACAGCGGAAAATTTGAATAAGATAGGTTTTTCATTTGAATGTTAAGGTATTAATAATTGATTGCGTTGGGTCATTTTTTGCATTTGTTTTTCTATTTCGGCAGTGAACCATTCAGATGTCATTAGTGTCGG
The DNA here is from genome assembly GCF_002140715.2 of Enterococcus sp. 4G2_DIV0659. NCBI lineage: Bacteria > Bacillati > Bacillota > Bacilli > Lactobacillales > Enterococcaceae > Enterococcus > Candidatus Enterococcus mansonii. The sequence goes on from NZ_NGLE02000001.1 coordinate 3,390,309, forward strand.
TACTGTTTGTTCGTCCATTACAATGGATGTGTTTTCTAATAATACATCTACTAATCGTTTTTTTACTTCAGTAACGGTCAATGGTCGTTGAAGTAGGTCTTGTAAGTTTGCCATCACAGCAGGATTAACTGGAGGATAGCCATTTTTCCCGAATTCTTCATGTAAACTTGCTTGGTAAAAACGGCGGACGCTTTCACCACGTTGTTGTTGATCTCCATTAATGCTTAAGTAAATCATTACAGCCGTTCCATCTTTTACGCGACGTTGGGCAATACCAGCAAATTTTTTTCCATCTATGCTTAAATCAAAGGTTCCTGGGCAATAGGATTCCTTAATTTCAAAAGCTGAAATTATATGGGAAGAATCTTCAAATGCTTGTTTCATCCAATGCCACATGAACGTGTACGCTTCGTCTATACTTAGTTTTTTATTAGATGGATTAGGAAGAATCAATGAGACATTTAAAATGCCTTCATCCGCAATCACGCCAAGGCCTCCAGCGTTACGAATGACTACATTGTAACCGTCATGTTCTAAAGACGTTAAACCATTTGCCAAATCTGTTACACGGGTATCCTTCATACCAAGAATCATCGCATGATCAAGTTGCCAAAAATGAATAATGGTTTGCTGATTGATACCAGAAAAAGTCGTTAACGTATCGGTTAATGCAAAAGGTAGAAAGTAGTCTTCTTTCCTTAAACAACCTTGGTCATATAAAAAAACGGGGTTCGATGTAAAGTGCTCATTTAAATTAATCATCTAACTCATCATCCTGTTTTGCGCGAGACACATAGTCTTTCACTTCTTTATTCATTTGATTATATTCATTCGTAAAACGCATAGGTTTACTGATAATCCGCATTGGCATGGTGGCTAAAAACTTACTGAAATCTTGTCTTGCTTCTTCAGTTAAGCGACCAGGTTTAGAAACTAAACGCTCATATAAATAATGATAGAAATGATTCATTGCATCAATATCGATGCTCATTTGGTTATGACATTCCTCGCATTCAATACTCGAAATGATTTCATTCATATATTGAATATCGTGAAGTGTCTCTTTTTGGCAATGCATACAAAAAAGCATTGCTTCTTCATCGTGAAATAACATAGGTTTCCACCTCCATGTTCTATTATAAACGATTTAAAAGAAAAATCATGCTTATCTGTGTAGAAATCATTAGGAAAGTTGAAAAACTTTAAGGAAATAAAAAAATAATAAAGAAAATCTTGCTATAGTTCCAATAAACCTATAGAATATTTACATATGATTCTTAGAAGAACAAATGTAAAGGAGTGAGCAGATGAACCAAACAGGGATCAAGACTCAATCAACTGACGGAATAGATAATATAGAAGCGTTAAAAAAAATGTGGGAAATCCGTATTTTTGAAGAAATGATTCAAGAGCTTTTTGACGCTGGAGAACTTTATGGAACAATGCACCTTTGTATTGGACAAGAAGCCACAGCTGTCGGTGGAGCAGGGATTTTAAAACAAAGTGACTGGATTGTTTCCACACATAGAAACCATGGGCATTGTATTGCCAAAGGAACAAGCATTAGAAGTATGTTTGCTGAAATGCTTGGAAAGAAAACTGGGACAAATGAAGGCAAAGGTGGTAGTATGCACATTGCTGATTTAGATGTAGGTAATTTGGGGTCTAATGGCATTGTTGGCGCTGGTTTCCCTATTGCTGCTGGTGCAGCTATGAGCGCACAAATGCAAGGGTCAGATCAAGTTGTCTTATGCTATGCAGGGGATGGAGCTACGAACGAAGGAAGTTTTCACGAGGCGTTGAATTTAGCATCTATTTGGCAGTTGCCTGTTGTTTATTTTATAGAAAACAACCAATATGGCATGAGCAGTTCGATTCAACAGATGGTCAATATTGACAAACTTTCAGATCGAGCAACAAGTTACGGTATTGATGGCGTGACAATTGATGGAAATGATCTAAGTGCAGTGACACAAGCCGTGTCTCAGGCTGTAGCCAAAGCTAGAAGTGGTGAGGGACCAACCTTGATTGAAGCGTTGACCTATCGTCATAAAGGTCATTCTAAATCAGATAAGTTGATGTATCGATCAGAAGAAGAATGCCGTCAATGGCAAGAACATAATGATCCGATTTTACGTTTGGAAAACGAATTGATTAAAAATGGAACGTTGCAAGAAAGTGATATTAGGCATCTAGAATTGACTATTCGAAAAGAGTTATCGGATATCGTTGAGTCAGTAAAAATGGATGATGAGCCAATTGGGGAAGATTTATGGACTCATGTTTATGCGGAGGATGAAAAATGAGAACAATCACTTATTTACAAGCAATCAATGAAGCGCTTGATGAAGCCTTAGCGCAAGATAAACGTGTTTTTTTGTTAGGAGAAGACATTGGCGTTTATGGCGGAGGCTTTGGCGCTACTCAAGGACTTCAAGAAAAATATGGTCAAGAACGTGTTCGGGATACTCCGATATCTGAAAGTGCAATTGCAGGCGCAGCTGTAGGCGCTGCAATGACTGGGATGCGTCCAGTCATGGAACTTCAATTTTCGGATTTTATTACTGTGGCAATGGATCAGTTGGTTAATCAAGCAGCAAAAATTCATTACATGTATAGTGGAAAAGCGAATGTTCCTTTGGTAATGAGGACAGCGGCAGGAGCCGGTACAGGAGCAGCAGCTCAACATTCACAGAGCTTAGAAAATTGGATGGCTCATATACCAGGATTAAAAGTTATTCAACCCTCTAATGCCTATGATGCAAAAGGGTTGCTTCACGCCGCGGTAAAAGATAATAATCCTGTTATGTTTTATGAACATAAACTATTATACAAAACAAGTGGTGATGTCCCAAATGAACCCTACATGATTCCAATTGGTGTTGCTGATATCAAACATGAAGGGGAAGATGTAAGTATCATTGCAACAGGAATAATGGTGAATAAAGCATTAGAAGCCGCAGCCATTGCAAAAGAACGAGGAATTTCAGTTGAAGTAATTGATCCAAGAACATTAGTACCGTTAGATACCGAGACGATTTTACGCTCAGTTAGAAAAACGAAACGAGCAATTGTCGTGACAGAAGCTGTTAAAAATAGCGGATTTAGTGCAGAACTCACTTCTATCATCGCAGAATCTGACATTGCGATGCAATTAAAAGCACCAATTGTTCGGTTAGGCGGAGCATTTGTACCGATGCCGGCCCAAAAGATATTAGAGTCTAAGGCGATCCCGCAAGTTGAATCCATCGTCCAAGCAATAGAGGAATTAATGGTAGAGGTTAATAATGTAAAATGAAAATTAGTGAAGACCATAGAAAAATGCTGAAAATCGTCACGATGTATTATGAACAAGGCCTCACACAAGCAGTAATTGCTAAGGAGATGGGGATTTCACGTCCTGTTATTTCTAAAATTTTGCAGCAGGCGAAGGAGTCTGGCGTTGTTTCAATTTCGATCAAGGATGAATCTGCCTATGCCGTTGAACTTGGTTTGCGTTTGGAAAAAAAATACCAGCTAAATGATGTCATTGTGATCCCAGCCAATGATCAGAGTCAAGCGGAATCTTTACAACGGGAAGTCAGCCGATCCGCTGCATTTTACCTTAAAGAGCGCTTGAAAGCAGAAATGAATGTAGGGTTATCTTGGGGCACAACTCTTGCTGACATGATTGATGAAATGCCCTATTGTTCATTTCCAACGATGAATGTTTGTCCTTTGGTTGGCGGAGTATCTAGTGAGCATCTTTATTTCGATACGAATCATTTAGTCTTCCGATTAGCGGAAAAACTAAATAGTCGCTGTCAGTATTTTTATGCTCCTGCATTAGCTGAAAGTGTCCAATTAGCAGAGGTTTTAAACGAAACACAGTTAGTTGGAAAAGCAATGGATGTAGCCAAAAATGTCGATTTTGCGATTATCGGTGTGGGAAATCCTAATGAAAGTTCTACTTGGAAACGGCTTGGGTATATAGGCACAAAAGAATTGGCTATTATTAAAGAAACTGGGGTTAAGGGCGATGCAGTAGCGTCCTTATTTGACAAAAAAGGACAAACAGTGAACAATGAAATAAGTAAACGAATGCTTGGAATCAAAGCAGAAGACTTGGTTAATATACCAGATGTAATGATTATTGGCTGTGGCAAAGAAAAGGCCGAAAGTATTAAGCCATTATTGCTTGGAAAATGCTGCACCATTCTGGTTATTGATCAGACGATTGCAGAAGCATTGGTCTGATTGTACAGCTATTAATAGGCGCTAAGTATTTGAAAAAGGCGAAATAAGTCAGTGCGCTTTCACATGCTGTCTTATTTTTCTGTTTAGGCAGGATTAGCCCGGTATGTATTTATATTAAGGAGAGTGCTTTTAATGGATTTATCACAAGGAACGCCAGTATCTATTCAACTAAAAACAGTTGTGGATCAGGCGGGGGAAAAGAAAAATTTTTATTTTGATTTAGAGGGGCAAATTGTCAAAATAGGAGATACCTTATATATTCGCTACAAAGAAGAACAAGAAGAAGGCGAAGCGGTGACCGTGACAATTAAAGTTGAACCAGATGGAACCATACAATTGATTCGTGCAGGTGAAATGAGAATGCGTTTGAAGTTTGCCTACCAAGAACGTATAGAAACAAGCTATAAAACACCTTATGGTCTTTTTCAAATCAGTACATTTACCCAAAATTTGCGTTTTAGTTTGAAGGATCAACCTGTTGCAGGAAGTATTTTGGTTGATTATGATTTATACTCTCAAGCTGAAAAAATTGGGGAATATCATTTGGAACTAGAATTTACTGCGTAATTATGAAAGAATCAATTGATTTTTTCTTGATGTTTTTGTATGATAAGGAGTAGACTGTGAAAGGACGTGTACCGTTTGGAAATTAATGTATTTGACGGGTTTAACAAAGATGAATTATCCATGATCGAAGTTGCGCACGCAATTTTAGAACAACGTGAAGATGTAATGGACTTCTCTGATCTAGTAAACCAAATTCAAAATTATCTTGGAAAATCTGACAGCGAAATTCGTGACTCTTTGGCACAATTTTATACTGACTTAAATATTGATGGCAGTTTTATCTCTTTAGGAGATAACCGTTGGGGCTTGCGCTCATGGTATCCAATTGATTCTATCGACGAAGAAGTAACTCATGGTTTAGAAGATGATGAAGAAGATAAGCCACGCCGTAGAAAACGTAAGAAAGTCAATGCATTTATTATTGATGCCAATGATGAAGATGTGATCGACTACAACGATGATGATCCGGAAGATGCCGAATTGACGGATGAAGATGAAGACGACATTCTTTATGATGATGACGATGAAGAAGATGAAGAAATCAAAGCGTATAATTCAGATCTTCAAGAAATCGGCGCAGATTCTGACGATGAAGAAGAAGAACTACCAGGGATCGAAGAAGATCTTACAATCATTGACGAAGATGATGTAGATGATGACTTTGATGATGAAGATGAGTACGCAGATCCTGAAGAGGAAGAATAAAAAGTAAGCGAGGGCGTTCTTATTGCTGAGAACACTCTCGTTTTTCTTTTATTTAATCGACAAGTGCTAGATTTTTTTAACCAGTATGGAAAAATGAATCAAAATGATTGACAAATGGTCTATATCTTTGTAAACTAACACTGTTAACAAAACAAGAATAGCGTTTTCATGTGACTAGATAATACTAGGCATGGAAGAATTTCATTAAAATATGATATACTCATATTTTGACGGGATTGTTCTATGCTTTTTTGTTGTCCTGACGCAAGTTAGCGAACAATCTACTTCTGCAGAAGAGGAATGTTTATGAAAATCAAAAAGGTGCTCAATCAAAATGCGGTACTGGTCCTTGATAAAGGACAGGAAAAAGTGGCAGTTGGTAAAGGCGTGGGTTTTAATAAAAAGAAAAATGATTTGTTATCCCCACAACAGGTGGAGCGAATGTTTGTAATGGAACCTGAGGGCTTGAAAAAGCTTCAAGTTTTATTATCGCAAATTGATGAAAAATATTTTTTTGTCACAGAAGAAATCATCACACATGCTGAGACGGTTCTTGGAGAAAAACTGAATGAACATATTAATATTGGTTTGAGTGATCACATTGCATTTGCGGCAGAAAATATTCAAAATAATATTATTGTGCGCAATAAACTGTTGAATGAGATTGAGATTCTCTATAGTGAAGAATTTTCGATTGCTCAATGGGCAGTTGATTACTTGACACAAACACTTGGAATTCCATTTAGTTATGATGAAGCAGGCTATATTGCGATCCATATTCATAGTGCTCGTAGCGGCAGAACGGATAATAGTAAAAGTATTCGTGAGGTCACCATCGTTTCAGAAATTATTCATTTAATTGAGCAAGAATTAGAGATCAATATTCATGATGAGAAAATGAGTCTAAGTTATTCACGGCTGGTCAATCATTTACGTTTGTTTATTCATCGTTTTCAACAAAGTCAGTATGCAGTATTAGATGATGAGATTTTGGATATCGTAAGAAAAAAGTATGCGGAAAGTTACGAGATTTCCAAGAAAGTTCAAGTTTTGTTAATGAGAAATTTTCACTATCAAGTACCAAACGAAGAATTAGGTTATCTGGCCATTCATATTGAACGGCTGAAGATGATCAAATAAAAGACAAGGGGAGATACAAAAATGAAAGCGTATATGCAAAGAATGGGACGCTCGTTGATGCTTCCTGTAGCTGTATTGCCAGCTGCAGCGATTTTAATGGGTATTGGATACTGGATTGATCCAAACGTTATGACTGGTTTAGGAGATCCAAATTTCTTATCTGTCTTTTTAGTTAAAGCAGGTGGAGCGATTATTGATAATCTACCAATTTTATTTGCGGTAGGTTTAGCTCTAGGTATGTCTAAAGATAAAGATGGTGCAGCAGCACTTAGTGGATTGGTTGCATTCTTAGTTGTAACGACATTACTTTCAAGTGCAGCAGTTGGGGCAATGAAAGGAATTCCAGTAGAGCAAGTTGATCCGGCGTTTGCTAAAATTAGTAACGCATTTATCGGGATTTTGTCTGGTTTGATTGCAGCGGCAATGTACAATCGCTTTAGTCAAGTAAAATTACCAATGGCATTATCATTTTTTAGTGGAAAACGACTAGTACCAATTATGACAGCTTTAGCAATGCTAGTAGCTTCTGGTGTGTTATTTTTCCTTTGGCCAGTAGTTTTCTCTGGTCTAGTTACATTTGGTGAATCGATTTCTAAATTAGGTGCTGTTGGTGCTGGCTTGTATGGATTCTTTAACCGTCTATTGATCCCAACTGGTTTACACCACGCATTAAACTCAGTATTCTGGTTTGACGTTGCTGGTATCAATGATATTGGTAACTTCTTGTCTGGTTCTGGAGAAAAAGGAATCACTGGTATGTACCAAGCTGGTTTCTTCCCAATGATGATGTTTGGTTTACCAGCTGGTGCTTATGCGATTTATCGTAACGCACGCCCAGAAAAGAAAAAAGCAACTGCTTCATTAATGATTGCGGCAGCTTTTGCATCATTCTTCACAGGAATTACTGAACCATTAGAATTTTCATTTATGTTCGTTGCATGGCCTTTATATGTTTTACATGCTATTTTAACAGGGATTTCATTGTTGATTTCAGCACTTTTCCACTGGACAGCAGGTTTTGCGTTTAGTGCTGGTCTAGTCGATTTTGTATTAAGTTTACGTAACCCAATTGCAAATCAACCGTATATGTTGCTTGTTCAAGGTTTAGTGATGGCAGTTTTATACTTTGTTGTATTTGATTTCGCAATCAAAAAATTCAACTTGATGACTCCTGGTCGTGAAGAGGGTGATGGCGAAGAAACACCCGATGTTGATACGACTAGTGACAACCGTTTTGCTACTTTAGCGAACAAAATCTACCAAGGTTTAGGCGCTGATGCAAACGTTACGTCAATCGATAACTGTACAACTCGTTTACGTTTAACTGTTAAAGATACAGGGAAAGTTGACCAAGCAAAAATTAAAGCAGCTGGCGTACCAGGTGTGAAGGTAATCGATGATACAAATATCCAAGTAATTGTTGGTACAGAAGTTCAATTTGTGGCTGACGAAATGAATAAAATCCGTAATGGTGCTGCACCAGTTACGTCAGGTGAACCAGTAAAAAAGCCTGAAGTGAAAACGGAAGCTCCAAAAGCAACAGCCAAAGAGACTGAATTATATTCAGTAGCAAACGGAAAAGTGGTTCCAATTTCAGAAGTACAAGATGATGTATTCTCAGCAAAAATGATGGGTGATGGTTTTGCTGTGATCCCAACAGATGGTGAAGTATCTACACCAGTTTCTGGTAAAATCACAAGTATTTTCCCAACAAAACATGCATTAGGAATCCAAACAGATTCTGGTATCGAAGTATTGTTGCACATGGGCTTAGATACTGTTGAGCTAAAAGGCGCACCATTTACTTTACATGTTGAAGAAGGTCAAGTCTTGAAGCAAGGAGACAAAGTAGCCACAATTGATTTAGCTGCTTTAGAAGCTGCTGGCAAAAAATCTGATTTGATTGTTGTTTTCACTAATCAAGATGTGGTTGAAAGCTATGATTTAACAAAAGGAAATCAAACAGTTTCTGCTAATGAGTCAATTGGTAAAGTAACTGTAAAATAAGCAACTGAAAGCTATTCGAGGGGAATCTCGAATAGCTTTTTTTCTTTACTTGCTTTATTTTTTTTCTATGATATGGTTAATATGTATTTGTTTTTTAGAGGGAAATTATCTTGTTTGGAGAACGCTTTGCACACCGAAGTTTTATTTGATGACCGTAAAGAATTTGGGATGTCGTTAAAAATAGCATACTGGTAAGAAAGTTGCGCTTTTACGGCTTATTGGGGAGATTTCGGATAATTTTATTCGAGCAAAATAAGTACCTATCTACGAAACAATACACTTAATGAGTTAAAAAGTTATACAAAGATATTCAACAAAAAAGGAATTTGAACAAGTGATTGATAGATAATAAGGTGGTAATATTCATGAAGAAAAAAACAGAACAATTGTTGGTATTAATTGAAAAATTTCAAACAGAAGAGTTATCTTTAGAAGATGCAATTGAGCTGAGACGTTTATCCGCAGAATTTGCGAATGTATGTGGTGAAGCTGTTGAGAAAAAAATGGATCAATTTTATAACAAATAATTTAGGCGCTTTCTAAGAAATGCTTAGGAAAAAGTCAAAGGACAAACAAGCCTGATTTTGAAGCAACAGTCAAAATCAGGCTTGTTTTGCTATTCCTCGCATTTCTCTTGCAGATTGGCGGGGTTTTTTGTGAATATTTGATCTCTGCAGATTTTCTTTCTAACGATATATGGTATACTTATCATCAAAAATAGGAGGAGTTAAGATGAGAAGGACTGTTTTAAGGATTGATGCATTCACTAGAACTGTCAATCAAGGAAATCCAGCAGGGGTTGTGTTGAATGGTGATGATTATAATTCACAAGAAATGCAAGAAATTGCCAGAGAAGTAGGCTTTAATGAAACTGTATTTATCTGTGCAAGTGAAAAAGCGGATAGTAAGTTACGGTATTTTACTCCTGGTCATGAGACACCGCTTTGTGGTCATGCAACAATGGGGGCGGTGTTTGCGTTATCGGAGGGAAAAGGAGATCGTCGATTGCAAATTGAAACTGGCGCAGGAGTTTTACCAGTAGATTATAATGACCAAGATAAAAAAATTACTATGCAGCAAGCAAAACCCAAGTTTCTCGATTTTAAAGGAGATCGGTTGGCGCTTTGTAAAAGTCTTGGTATTCAATTGCAAGATATTCATCCAGATTTGCCGATTCAATATGGCAATACGGGTTCTTGGACGCTGCTTTTGCCTGTAGTTCATTCAGACGTATTAGATAAAATGCAGCCAAATTCAACTGATTTTCCGAATATATTAAAAGAAATGCCGAAATCATCAATCCATCCGTTTGCTTTGTGTTCAAGAGAAGCAGGTACATTTTATGCCAGACATTTTTCTTCTCCATTTTCTGGGACAACAGAAGATTCTGTCACTGGAACGGCATCTGGGGTGATGGGCGCCTATTCATTAAATCATATATACACCAAAGAAAAAAACAAAGAGATTACAATTCATCAGGGAAAGCATGTCCAAAGTGAAGGAACTGTCTGGGTGCAGGTATTTCGTGAAGCTCTAGGGGAACATAAGGTAATTATTTCTGGTAATGCTTGTTATAATGGAGAATTCGATGTAGGTAGGGTTGATTAAAAGGACAATGAGAGAGGAGCAAAACGAAAGATCAGTTTTGTTTCGCTTTCTAAATTTGAATAAACGGTCGGGCCAGAAACAACTCTTAGAGTTAAATGTTTCTGGTCCAACCGTTGTTCTTTAACGTTGGGATCTATTCCTTAATATGCGGTGAACGCCATGAATCTTGGATTGTTTTTCAATAGGTGCATTATCAATCATTAATATAGCAATCATTACATAGGCGATAAAACTGTTTCTAGAGTATAAGGTGTATCTAGGAATCCATCTAGACGCATATTTTTCTTTATAGTCTCTTAAACCTTGAAAAGAATAAAAGCGTGAACCAAATTCATAGACTAAATAGGCGATCCGTTCTTGGATAAAACTTTTTTTCGAAGTACCGACATTTGATAAAGGAGCCATTCCTAGATTAAAATAAGTCATTCCTTCTTCGTTCATGTAATTGAATAAAGAAACAAAAAGGTAATCCATAACACCAGAAGGCGCATGTTTACTGTATCTCATCAAGTCAATGGTTCCTTCTTCTTTGGTATAAGTTGGCATGATTGTCGCAAATGCAACGATTTTATTCTCCTGATTTTTCGCAATTGCAAGTTCTCCTCGCTGGATATAGGGTTCAAAAAGAACCCAAGTGAGAACCCTTTTTCTTTGCGACTGCCTAACCATTCATCAGAAACTTGCTTTAATTCATCCATCAATACATCTGAATAAGGAGGGCGAAGAACTTCAAAATGATAATTTTCTTTGGCAAAACGATTCATCACAGCTCGTTCGCTTTTCATTTTTTTACCCGACAATGTAAAATTAGGCAAATCGACATGTGCTTCTTCACCCATTTTTATAAAGTCATAGCCAAATTCATGTAAGAACATCACAATCTCTTCTGAAACTTCATAGAACACTGGCAGATAGCCCAAAAGATCGGCTTCGGTGATAAACTGTTCAATTGCAGTTTGGAAGTCTTCTTTTTTACCCGATGGATCCCCCATCACGATGCATTTGTTATTCACTGTTTTACATTGAATTAAAACGGTCTCTTCGCCATTAGAATCGGTGTAAACATACATTTCTTTATCTTCCAGAAAAATCAATTGACTGTCCGTGTTTCCACCATATTTTTTCAATAGAGTGAAAGCCCGTGTCTCCTCTAAAGGGATACCAATAATGCGTTTCCCACCTTGTAAATAGCGAATAAATAAGTAACTAACCAATGTGACTAATAAAATGCCAATGAATCCGGAAAACCAAATTTTTTCAGAAGGGAACAGAAAGAACGAAATAAAGCGATGTTTATGATGTGGAAATGTAGGTAAATTGTATACACCAATCACAATATATAATACAGTCAGCGCTAGAAAAATAAGTCCATCAACTGTCACCATTTCCCAAGAATACACCAGTTGTTCTCTGAATAATTCTCCTTTTGAAAAAATTACGATTATCAGTAAAAGGGTGAGAAAAAGAATCACTCCCCAACTAAAGTCTTTAATGAATGTATAAATCAATGTGGCAAGAATCAAGCCGATTGTAGGCCAATAAGCTCGTTTAACTCTAGCGGCAATTCCTCGTCCTGTAATTAGTAACAAAAAACCAAGTAAAATAGCTGGGAACTGGGTGATAATATGAAACGATAGGGGATTAAATTTTGTTAACCATTTAAGCTCCGTAAACGCTTCTGGAATCGTCGCTGACAATACAATCATAATGCCCGAAAAATACATTAAAAATACGACAAATTTATGTGCTAATTCTGTCGATAACTCTCTTGGTATACCAGAATAACGAGCATTTAAATTCTGGCTTACGTTTTTTATAAAGAAAAAAACACCAATAATAAACGGTACGATATAGTAAAACAAGCGATAAAGTAAAATCCACGCAACGACAACTTCACGGTTAATGCCAAGTGCTGATAAGCCGAGAATCATCATCAGATCAAAACTACCTAATTCGCCAGGAATCATTGAAACAATACCAATGACAGAAGCGGCGATAAATAATGGTGCTACTTGAAGAGGGTCCGTTTTGACCCCCATTAAAAAGCCAATCAATAAAAAGGTAACTAAGACACCTGTCCATTCTAAAAAAGAAGTTAAGATTAATCCTGCACGTGTCCGATTATCAACATCACCGATATAGTCATCTTTTTTGAGCCAACTAGCTAGTAAAACCACAGGAAAATAAAGACCACCGCCAATCAACCAAATCCAATATTGCTGTAGATAGTCATTTGTATCACCAAATACTACCAAGAAGAATGCTAGTAAACTATAAATAGAAAGCCCAGACATAAGAAATATTAAAATTTTAGACAAAGCTCGGACCACTTTTTTACCGTCTTTTTCTTTGCCGTAAATCTCTGAACGAAGACCAATACTGATCAATCCGCCAAATCCAGCGACGTTATTTATTGTATTAATTGTCCAGCTAGTTTCTAAAAGAAAAATACGTTTAGTTTTTTGCTTCAAAATACGATTCAAAATCACATCATAGCCGATCATAGGAAGGACGGCGACTAGGCCCATAAGGAACATAAGAATAATTTTCCACAAGGGAAGATCTTGAAAAATAGAAGCTAACTGTGTGAACGAAATCGTCTTGCTAATTGAAACGATTTCTCGAATGATAATAATAACAACAGAAAAAATAAAGATTGTTTTAAAATAGCTAAGATGGTCTTTGAACCAATAAAAGATTTTTTTCATTCTAAATACCTACTTGTCTTTCAAAAATGTGAGAATTTTTTTATTGAATATTTCTGGTGCCTTTTTTGCAAAAGAATGTCCTTGTTTATCTACTATAACAAAAGAAGCGTTAGGGATTTCTTTTGCTAAATAAATCGAATGAGAATACTTAATGATATCGTATTTTCCAACAATTACTAATGTTTTTACATTGAAACGCCTCAAATCAAGTGTAGAGACGCCGATGTCTGTAGTCATTAATTTTATGGTTCGTACTCTTTTTTTAGCCTTTTTACTGAATAGTGACAGTAAGCGAAAAAGAGCGAATTCAAGAGCTGTCGCAACTCGAACAGGAAAACGTACACCTTTAACAACTGTGTTACCAGCATTCAATACTAGGCGGCGAACATAATCAGGATAATTTTTAGTAAAGACCATTGCTAAATTGGCTCCATCACTAAAACCAATAATATCTGCTTGCTTGACATGTTCTTGTTTCATAATCAAGTATACATCTTCGGCCATCTGCTCAAAAGAAAGAATGCTGCTTTCGTTGGTTGAACGACCATGCTCGCGACTATCAATTGTATAAACGCGATAATACTTACTAAATGCTGAGATCTGTTTTTGAAAGTATGAACCACTTCCGCCATTTCCGTGGAGAAGAAGTATAGGAAAACCTTGACCCGTTATTTCATAATAGATTAAACTATTATCAGCAGTTATAAGCTTCTTTTTTTGCTTTTTCATATCGTTACCACCTATCTCGTTTAGTATAGCGTTTTTTGATTAGATTTAAAACTGAAAAGAGAATCTATAATTGTTGTTTTTTATTAAAGAAAACTAAAGAAATCACCTTTTTTTAGATTTTTTTTGAATAATATCGTATGATAATTGGTACGTCAAAAAGTTTGGATGATTAGATGAGCAAATTAATAAAATTCGTAAAAAGAATATTACTCCTGTCGTTACTATTGATGGTGATAATTTCAGCCTATTTCGGCTTTAAAATTCGCCAGAATGTTCAACAGGTGATGGGGTATGAAACGCAAGTGAAACAAGCAGCAAAAGAAAACAATATCTCTGAATATGAAGACTTAATTTTAGCCATTATTTATACTGAATCAAAAGGGAAATCCGATGACCTGATGCAAAGTAGTGAGAGTGCTTATGGAAAACAACAAATGATCACAACATCTGAAGAAAGTATTGAAGTGGGGACGGCTTTTTTAGCACAAGCAATTGTAAAAGCGAATCAGTCTGATTGTGATATCTGGACGGCTGTTCAAGCGTACAATTTTGGACTAGATTATATTGATTATGTAAAAGAGCGTGGTGAAAAAAATTCGATCCGACTTGCAGAAAGTTATTCAAAAGAAATTTTGTCTCCTTTGCTTGGAAATGGTGATCAAAAAACGTACCGTTATTATCGCCCTCAAGCGGTGCTATATAATGGCGGCTATCTATATAGTAACGGCGGAAACATGTTTTACGCTGAGATCGTCAAGATGAATCAACAATTTATCAGGTGGCTCAAATAAGCTATTATGAACGCTTTTTTTAATCCTCAAGAACGTTTTTTCTTTAAAAAAGAAGGCATTCTTGAGGATTTTCTTGAACTTCTTTCCATTAACAAGTAAACTAAAGAAGATGTATTTTTACCAAGGAGAAAGTAGGGAACCGAATTCATGACAAATAAGTTTGACATAAAAAAAGGACTGACTCAATTAGAAGTAGAAGAACGAAAGCAACAAGGATTACAAAATAATTATGAAGAGAATGTAGCTAAATCAACCAAAGATATCATTTACGATAATGTGATGACGCTATTTAATTTTTTAAACTTTGCAATTGCTATTTGCTTGTTCTTTGTTGGCGCATATTCCAATTTAGCCTTTTTAGCCATTATACTAGTGAATATGGGAATGGGGATTTATCAAGAAATCCATGCAAGGAATTTAGTTCAAAAATTATCCATTGTTGCGAAAGAAAGTGTACATGTAATACGTGATGGTAACGAGGTAGAAATTGATACAAAAGAATTAGTAATGGATGATATTGTCATGATTTCGGCTGGAGAACAAGTGCCATCTGATATGGAAGTAATAGAAGGGAAAGCAGAAGCCAATGAAGCCTTATTAACTGGTGAATCTGATTTAATTGAGAAAACCGAAGGCGATATTTTGTTGTCCGGTAGCTTTTTAGCCAGTGGGCAAGTTTTTGCTAGAGTGATTCATGTTGGTGCAGATAATTATGCAGTTAAAATCACAGCAGAAGCAAAAGTTCATAAACCTATTCAGTCAGAACTGGTCAACTCGATTCGAAAAGTATCTAAATTTACAAGTTTAGTCATTATTCCGCTTGGGATCATTTTATTCTTGGAAGGTTTCCTGATTCGTGATTCTGGAATGAAGGCGTCTGTTGTGGCATCGGCTGCAGCGTTGTTAGGAATGTTACCTAAAGGTTTAGTGCTATTGATTAGTATTGCTCTGACTACGGGTGTTGTAAAGTTAGCTAAAAAAAGAATTTTAGTTCAAGATATGTATTCCATCGAAACATTAGCACATGTAGATACACTTTGTTTAGACAAAACAGGAACGATAACTGAAGGGAAAATGAAAGTTCAAAAAGTAGAAGTACTTCATGCTGGTCATCATGAAAACTTTCCGCAAATCATTGGTAGTTACTTAGCTGAAAGTACAGATAACAATATTACCATGCAAGCAATTCGTGACCACTTTGAACTATCTAATCGATATGGGGCTGAAAAGACACTACCATTTTCTTCAGAACGTAAATGGGGAGCGGTGGAATTTAAAGAGATTGGCACCGTTTACCTTGGTGCACCTGAAAAGTTAGTTGCATCGGATCGCTTACCAAAAGAAGTAAATGAGGCACAAGAAAACGGCTATCGTGTTTTGATGCTAGCAATCGCAGAAAATACGCCATTAGACGAAGAAAACATCCCTTATTTAGAACCTTTAGCTGTTTTGGAAATCGATGATCCTATCCGTCAAAATGCAAATGAAACATTAGCTTATCTTCGTGAAGAAGGGATTGATCTCAAAGTTATCTCAGGAGATAATCCAGTAACCGTTTCAAACATTGCTCGTCGTGCTGGTCTTTTTGGCTATGAATCTTACATTGATTTATCAACAATGGAGACAGAAGCCGAAGTACGTCAAGCCGTTCATGAATATACCGTTTTTGGACGTGTGACTCCTCAGCAAAAGCGAATTATTGTTCGTGAGTTAAAAGATAATGATCACGTAGTTGCGATGACAGGTGACGGAGTGAATGATGTGTTGGCTTTGAGAGAGGCTGACTGCAGTATCGCAATGGCAGAAGGTGATGGTGCTACAAGACAGATCTCTAATTTAGTCTTATTGGATTCTGACTTCACTACATTACCAGACGTTTTATTTGAAGGTAGACGCGTGGTTAACAACGTAACAAAAGTAGCAAGTATATTCTTTATAAAAACAATTTACTCATTTATTTTATCAATGATTTGCGTATTTAGCGCAGTTGCCTTTCCGTTTATTCCAATTCAAATAACTTTGATTGATTTAGCGATTGAAGGATATCCAGCCTTTTTCCTATCGTTTGAAGGGGATAAGCGAAAAGTAAAAGGGAAGTTTTTACCTACAGCGTTAAGGAATGCATCTGTCAATGCGCTATTGGTTGTTTTGAATATTGTGACGGTTTATATGTTAGCTCAAGGAAAAGGTTTTACACAAATGGATACAACTACTTTGATGTATTACTTATTAATAGGTATTAGTTGTATGGCTGTTATTAGAGCTTGTTTACCTTTCAATCCTTTACGTATATTCTTGGCAATTACAACTGTAGGTGGTATTTATGTGGCTGCTATGCTTTTCCACAGCATTTTAGAAGTCGGGTTTTTAACGCAACAAACACTGCCTATATTTGCTGTAATGATGTTACTTAACATTTTAGTCCGAATTTTGATTGGACTCGTTCAATTGAAAAAAGCTGGAAAAACAATTAAAGACTTATAAGACAATGAGGCTAGGGCACATTCCTTGGTGCTTAAAAATTGATTTGGTTCGTCGAAAAAACAGATTCTATTTATCTGTTTTTTCGTGTATTAAGAATAGCTTTGTATCACTACAATTATTTTAATGTACATTTTATTAATAAATTAAACAGTTCATGAAAATAAAGATGCAATTTACTTGAAAATTATGTTTAGTATGATACAATGAAACATGTGTAATTGTGTCTTTTGAAAATCGCGCTGAAGATTTCAGTGCTTTTTTACTGACTGATCACGTGAATTAGCTTTTAGCTATTTTTTGGAGGTGAGAACAGTGGCACAAAGAATTCCTCAAGAAGTGATAGAGGAAATAAGGCAACGTACGAATATTGTTGATGTTGTTGGACAGTATGTTCAATTGAAAAAATCTGGCAAAAATTATATGGGTTTATGTCCGTTTCACGAAGAACGTTCCCCTTCATTTTCAGTAGCAGAAGACAAACAAATTTTTCATTGTTTTGGCTGTGGAAAAGGTGGAACTGTTTTTAATTTCTTGCAGGAAATTGAAGGAATTAATTTCCCAGAATCTGTTCGACGCGTAGCTGAATTAGAACAAATCCCTGTCTCCATTGACTGGGGCAGTACGATTGAATCAAACTCGACAGAAAATCTCCAAAATCGCAAGCTGATTGAACTACATAAGAAAGCGGCAGATTTGTATCACCATGTGTTGATGAACACTCAAATTGGTGAGCCTGCGCTAGATTATTTGTTAGAACGTGGTTTGACAAAAGAGATTATCGAGACTTTTAAAATTGGTTTTGCGCCTCAAAAAAGGGATTTTCTAACTCAAGTTTTCCAAAATGAGGAAGTTACTGAAGACTTATTGAAAGAATCGGGTCTGTTTATCCAAAGGGAAAGCGGTGAGTTTTTAGATCGTTTTTATCAGCGTGTCATGTTTCCAATCAATGATGATCGCGGGAATGTGATTGCTTTTTCAGGGAGATTATTAAAAACGGAAGATTTTTCAGGCGAAAATATGCCCAAGTATTTAA
>NZ_NGLE02000002.1 GCF_002140715.2 Enterococcus sp. 4G2_DIV0659
GCAACAGTTAATTGCCTGGTCAATGAAATATCAACCAGCAGTAACCCATAAGAAACATAATTTTGCTCTTGTTCCAGGGAAAAAAATTCGACAAATCGATGAAAAATGGGTTAATTTACTGTTTGAAAACCCAGAAATCATTGGTAGTAAGGGAGTAGAAGGTAGAAATACCGCTATTTTTACGCTTGCTTTGGCGTACTATTCTTCTGAGATTGAACAGGACGTTTGTTTTGACGATATGGACATATTTAACAGTTCGTTAGATTATCCTTTAAGTAATGCCGAAGTGTGGAAAATTGTTAAAAGTGCGTACAGAGGAAAGTATCGGGGGGCAACAAAAAAATTTGTCAGAATCCTTTTAGGCGAATGGGCTAAACGAGTATATTCCGATGATGAACTTTTTACACAAAAGCGAAATGCAATGTACAAATTCAAAAAAGATCGATCAGAAAGAAAGAGATCACACGTCCATGAATGGAAAGCAGATATTTTAGAGTACCTGGAGAGTGAATGCTATCGATACCGACCAGAAATTGAATTAACTAAGAGTGAATTACAAGCAGCTGTACAATACCAGGATAAACCTATCCCAAAGAGATCACTAGACAAAGCTTTAAATGAGCTAAAAGCTGAAGGTAAGATTTATGTGCAAGTGAGATCTGGCCGAGGTGGGGGACTAGTCGTTGCAACAAGAAAAGCGCTGATCCGCACAGTAATTGTGGTGAATCAGCACGTCAAGAAGGCGTATAAAAACGCCATAAGAACCTTTTTCAAAGAAGCAGCGATGCTAACTAAGATGATCGAAACACCAGGAACAGATAAGAAATTAGGGTTATTTGGTGAGCAAACAAATCTATGGGACACTGGATAAATTAAAACATGCACACTGCCAATACATTATATCTAGGATACTTTTAACAATAAAAAACCACTGGGTTAATAGTGCTTTCCGTAGCTTATTTATTTACTAGTATTGTTGGGTATTTATGTGTTTCTAGGTAGTAATCTGCTTTTGTAGTTAAATTGTTTAGTTCTGTCTCGAATGATCGAGCTGTTTTTTCGTCTCCGATAAATCTGGTGATTTGTATTATTTGTCTTGCTTTTTCGATGTATATTGTATCTTTTTTTAAAAAACGTAAGGCAATATTTTTGTGGTATTCTAATATCATTCTCGAATGATATGAAGTTGAGGTATCAATCATTGTTTCAGCAAGGGAGATATAGTCTATTGCCTTTTTGTAGTCGAGATTGTAAATTGCTATGGTAATGACATTTGATAGAACTAGGAACGCATAGTTTAAAGTTTTTGCTGTTCTGTTTTTTGTATCTGTTACGGGAAACATGTGTCTTATTATGATATTTGACTGTTCTTCGGTTAGACAGGTTATTGTGTTTAGAATGAGCAAATAGTCATATTGTCCGTAGAAATTGGTACTAGTTATGTACTCGACAATGTATTCTTTTTCGTAATTATTTAAAGGAGTAACTTTATTTTTTGTAAGGCCTGACATTATGTTTTTTATTGCTGCGTACGCTATTACTTCTTTTTGAGACATAGTTTTGATATCTTTATTCACTTTGTATAGTGGATGATTTAGTAGTTTGGTTATTATCATTTCGTTTTCAGGGTCAGTAATTGCACTGTTGAAAATTTTAATAAAATTATTTATCAGATTATTATTTTCAGCGTATAAACTTAGTTCTTCTAGGCTTATGTTTAGTCTGTCGATTATTTCTTGTAGAGTATCTAGTTTTAAGGTACTCTTACCGTTTTCAATTTTTGAATAACCTGAATGGCTTAAAACGCCCGGAAGCATGTCTTTTTGCTGTATGTTGCGTAATTCTCTGATATGTTTAATAGACTCTAAGTATGACATTTTTTCACTCCTTGTTCCAAAATGGAACATTTTTATTTATTTTATGTATTTTTTTTGTTAAATATGTTGAATTTTAAGCAAAATCCTTTTATATCA
Organism: Enterococcus sp. 4G2_DIV0659; assembly: GCF_002140715.2. NCBI lineage: Bacteria > Bacillati > Bacillota > Bacilli > Lactobacillales > Enterococcaceae > Enterococcus > Candidatus Enterococcus mansonii. The sequence continues at coordinate 1,974 of NZ_NGLE02000002.1, forward strand.
AGCTTCTTTATTTTCCTAAATGGAAAGCAAAAAAATTAAATTGTTTACTTATTGTTTTTTCATGTTATAATTAGTTAAGAAATATTTCTTAGAAAAGACGTAAGGGGGCTGATAGAATTGATAACAACAGCAGTGTTAGTTTCGTCTTTAGTGACCATTTTTATTGTAGTTGCTGGTGGTTAATTTTAATTTGCTTTTATTAGAATGATATGTTAGTCTTTTTTCGAATGTAAAAATTTTAGATTTTTTGTTTTAAGAAGTTAGCGAACAACTAAATAAAGAGCCTAACTATTACCCCTTCCAACTAGATGAACGCCAATTCATTTAGAAGGTCAAGCGGAATAATAGTCAGGACAGAATCATGTATACCCATGAACTGTCGCAATCGGCTCCTTGTTGTAACAAACGTCACAACGAAGTTAATTATAACAATAATTCTATGGAAATGATAGAAAAACCTTTATTTTTCTGTTATACAAAACTTACTAAGAGTCTGGGAGACCTTAGTTCATTGTATCAAATAATGGCGCAGTTTTGTAGGTCTATGCTTTTCCTTAAATTATTTGTAATAAAAAACGATTGTGATGGTTACAGCAGTGGAGGATAAGACACAGTTTATGTGTCTTATCCTCTTTTTTGTTGTTCGTTAACTTGTCAAAATCAATTTGGGAAGGATAGATTCTATTGGGGAAAGCTATTAGTAAGCGTAAAAGTAAAGTGCAATACCGAGATATTTGTTTGCCAATCGATTTGATTCGGAAAGTTACTACAGTTCGTACTTTCGATAAAAGAACCTGGGTTAACATGTGGGACGGCAGTTTTGCTAGACGTTCAGTTGATGGTTCTGGTGTTGATAAGGTAGAGCTGCTGCATGGAATTTTTGATAATATTCAAACTGCTGCGGAAAAAGATATCGTCGTTGCTAGAAAAGATCACCCGGAACAAGTATTGCGCTTTTTGGTTAGTCCGTATGTGATCGGACGTAGGAAGTGAGCCAACATTAGATTTCTTTTGTTGGTTAGTGAAATCCCTTGTACTAAATAGTTTCATTGATCCTTGAAAATTGAATAACATATTTGAGCGTAAAAAAAAGACAAATTGGTGACTACCCACTGATTGTTAGCTCAACAAAGGTAGAGCTAGTATCTTTTGAGGGAAAGAGAACGCATGCAGTATTTATGTCACTCAATGAAAGTAAGTAGAACGGTTGAGCGTTCCACCAGGAACCAGCCGCTTGCAGAAGGACTTCTGATGCTTTTTCCACGGAAGTTGAGGGACATAAAACGAAGGTTGCTTATTCAAGCCGAAAATAAGCGGGGTACGCTTTGTTTCCGAAAAGCGATAATTCACTAATGAACAAAGGAAATCTATTAGAAATGAAAGGAGAAGCGAATGAAGAAAGACAATCAAAAGCAACTGATTGATGATTTGATACAATTTATGAGATCAGGAAATCGAAAAACGATTGCTATTGCTGATTATATTGAATTAACAAAGTCTAGAAAAAAATGGACGGAGAAACAAATAAACGATTTATACAGAGCGTTAAATCGCACGAAAGCTTTGAGTGTTTCGTCTTCTCAATATGAGAAACCAATGAAAGTTAGAGATGTGGAAACGCAGAAGATTCGTTATATTAAAATCACATATACACGCACTGAAGCAATGTTGCTTGTTTAACGAATGAAGCAGAAAAAACAGAAATGGTGGACGTTTAGGATTGAATACCTTACTATTAGAGTAGGAGTGAGTGGAATCATGAAAAAAATGAATCAGTACAAAATTAAAGTTTTAGGATCATTGTTAGCAGCGGTATTTTTTGTTTTATTGAATTTTGAACGAAATAGTTTATTAATCGCTTTGTTAATCAGTTACTCATTATTTCAAGCGATGGATTTATACCATGAATCGAAAATAATTTAAAAATGGAGGATTTAGATATGAAAAAGTGGACGAAAAAGACGAAAAGAACAGTAGTATTGGGGATGTTAGTAATTGCTTTAGTTGGTGGTGGTAGTGCCTATGCCTATAGCAGCCAATCAAAACAACAGCTGGAAGCGGCACAAACACAAGTAATGGATCAAGAAGCAGCATTGAAGAATTTAAATAGTGATTTAAAAGGGTATTTTGATAAAAAATCACCTTCCTATTTAGTCGAAAATATGCAAGAGAGCCAGATAAAAGACTTTAAAAAAGACGTTGAAAAGGCGACCAGTCTTAAAGAAACGACCGCAAAAGTTGATCATTCCACTTTTGATAAGGAAGTAGAAGCAATAAATGAAACAATGAAGAAAATTGAAAAGACATTTGAGCTGCAGCAAGCAACAAATAAATTATTCCAGGGTACAGCTGTAAATGGTGCTAAGATTTCAAAAGATTTACCGATTGCAGACGATTTGAAACAAGAAACAATCGATCAAGTAAAAAAATCAATGGAGAAAACAACGTCTGATTTTGAAAAGACAATCCAATCATTGACTACTGAAGCTGAAAACCAATTGAAACAGCTGGATAAGGCAAAACAAGCCACTGCAAAGGTTTATAAAGACAAAGTGATCTCTACCGATACAAAGCTTTATGATACAGCTAAAATAGAAGTCGATAAGATCAAAAATGCCAAAGGAAAAAAAACATTAATGGATCAATTAAGCAAAGTAAAGGCTGATATCGATAAAAAAGCAAGTGAAGAAGCGAAAGAGCAATCTGAAGTTAAACAAGAAAACGGCGTGATTCAACAGAAACCTAAAACGCCTGAAGCCCCGCAAGTATCCGTTCAAACGGATCAAAGATATACACCAGATTACACAGAAACTGGTGGTGCAGCTGACACTGGAGATTATGTGCCGCAAGAAGGCAATGGGAATTCTCAACCACAAGTTCCGGTAACACAAGAGCAAACACCACCTGCAACTGGAGGAGGGCAAACTGTACCTCCAGCCAAGGAGAGTGAACAACCAACTGTTCCAAATTATCCAACAGGTGAGCAAGAAGGCAATTCTAATTGGGGTGGATCATGGACGGGCGGCTGGGAAGACGTTAAGTAAAATAAATAATTAAAGGCAGACGTAAACACTCGTCTGCTTTTTTGTTGTTAAAAAGGAGGGAATTTATGAGAATCAGGGCACCAGTTTTTTAAGATTGATTCAAAAATGTACAAAAAATTAATATTGGAGGAAAAAATCAAATGAAAAAAAAGGAATTACACAAGAAAATTAGTAAAGGAGTCACGTATCTGTCGTTAATGACGTTACTTTCTCCTATTGTTTTACAAGGGCGGCAAGTATTTGCGGAGTCGACAAGTAGCAGCGAATCAACAGAAGAATCAGAAACTCCCTCTTCAAAAGAAACGACAACGGATACTGAAAAAGAAGGGATGACCGTTGGTGATTTAAATATTCAATTACCTACAATGGAAAGTTTAAGCCCTGAAACACCAGTTTTTAGTAAGGACGAGAATGGCAAAATGTACCAGGTAGGACAAACAGAGGATGGACGAATTATTCAATCTTCAGCTGTGACGAACCCTTTGTTGAGAGGTATCGGTAATGTACAAGGCGAGATTATTAGAATCACTATTGCTGGGGTTCTCTATGAAGGTATTAAAATTACTGTCGATGGCAAAGGGGCTTTGTGTATAGATCAACATTTAAGAGCACCGTTTGAGCCAAATGTTCCTTATGATAATGGATCTCCCTATGAGAATAATGGAGCATTAGCTATTCTTTCTTATGGGGCATATGGACCGTTAAATCCCAATCCAACAGATGAAGAAATTCTATTAACAGAAATTGCATTAAGGAACTGGTTAACGGGTAAATTGACACCAAGCGAAGCAGTATCAAATTCACACCCGTATATTGCAGATTTAATTGAAAAAGCCAAAAATGGTGATTTTATCATACAGAGTTTTGAATTTAATAAACACAACTTAGAATCAACGATTGTTGGAAACGAACAAGTTTCAGAGGTAATCAAAACTAGTGGTTCTAAAGAAAACTATGTTTCAATTCCTGTTCCTCAAGGTGTTACATTAACAAATATAACAACTGGACAGAAGGTTACGAATGGAAATGCAAAAGTCTATGGTGGACAATCATTCAAAATGTCTGCACCTCTAAGTTATAACCAAAAATACAATTCAGGAAATTTGATGGCTGCATTTGGTAAACCAGCTGCAATTGTATTTACTCCATTTGATGTTGGATATCAACGATTAATGCAAGGCAAATTTGATGATCCACAAGAAGTAGCCCCTATTTCAGTAAATTTTTTCGCAAGAGAAGGGCAACTTCAAATTGGAAAACAAGATCAAGTAACAAAACAAATGGTTCCAAATACTACGTACACAGGCACGATCGGCAGCGATAAAGTAACCTTTACAACAGGTGCGGACGGTTGGGCACCAATCTCTGAAAAGTATATTGATGGAACACCTTATAACCTTGTTGAAACAGCTGTACCAGCTGGTTATACATTAGATCAAACACCAATCACAGGTACGATCAAAGCCGCAGAAACGACAAAAATTACGCAACAAAATAACCACCAAAAAGCAGTGGTGACATGGGAAAAAGAAAAAGAAGTGTTCGATGCTGAAGAAACAGCGCTGAAAGGAACACCTGTATATAAAGATATTCCCCTAGAAGGCGCTGAATTTACGAATAAAAACAACAATGATACGACTGCACCCGACCAAGAGACAGTCTTAACACCAGCAGGAGAATACCTTGATACTATGGTAACCGATGCTGAAGGGAAAGGAAAGAGTGTTATTCCTTTCGTTAATGGAGAACAAAATGAGTATGTATTTGATGAAACGAACGAACCTGAAAACTATCGCCAATTTGAACCAGTTACATTCAATGTACCTTATGAAGTATCAACAGTTGACGTAGCAACATATGACTTAGGTATTTTCAAAAATGAGTTGAAAACAGGCGAAATTGACTTTAACAAGAAATCTGATTTAGATTTATCTTCCCTTTTAAATATTACAGGCGCTAAAATTCATGTTGAAGGACTAAGCGAAAACACAAAAGACGTGAACTTCACCTTCACTACAAGCGCTGAAACGAACAAACTGAAGCTAAAAGAAGGACAATATCGCTTCTCAGAAGTGGAATATCCTGACGGTTGGACGATTTCACCAAATCAACCACATTCAATGATTGTTGAAGTCAAAGACAACACGAAAAGTACCATTAATTGGGAAAATACAAAGATTCCTATGAAAATTACGACATTGTTTGCAACTGTAGATGGTAAAAAAGTAATTGATCCAACAAAAGACAATAAACTTGAAGATACAGTGAAAGCTACTGATGCATGGATCAACACACCTATGACGTTCTACACTGAATTCGTTGCAGTGAAGTATAACAACGGCGTAATCATTAACCAACGTGTAGTCGGAACGGACGAAACTGATAAAACATTTAAAGAAAAAAATGAAGAATTCAAAGTTCCGTTGGATCTGAAAAAAGATACACTAAAAGAAGGGGAAGCGTTAGTTGCTACCCATGTTGCCAAAGATAAAGACGGTAATGTAATTGCTGAAGAAACAGATCTATACAACAAAGATCAAACCGTTGTTACTGAAACAGCAAAAGTACCAGAAACACCTAAAAAAATAGTAACACCTAGCACACCAGCAAAAACAGGATCACTACCAAGCACAGGCGAAACAATCCAATCAACAATCATGATGATTGGATTTACAATCGCAGCAGCTGTTGCTTATCTTTTTGTTTACAAAAAAGCAGAAACTGACAATGTAGCATAAGTTAAACACTAAAAGCGATGAACTTTAACAAGTTTGTCGCTTTTTTATTATGTAGGAAAGGAAAAGAGCTATGCCGAATTATTCAATTAATGAAAAGGAGTGTGACCCTCATTCACCTTGTATTGATCTAAGCGAGTTGTCGAGTTATTTGTTAATACCGTCAAAGTTTATAGAGACACACCAACGAATTAAGATTTATCACAACAGGAAGACTCTAGAAATACATTATTCTATTTTGCCGTCTTATTTTTGTCATTGTCAAACGTATCAGAAAAAACCTAGACAAGAACTTGAATTTTTAGGGATCATACACCCGAATGGTCAAGTGGAGGAATTGAAAATAAAGTACAGCGCATTTGTTGAAGGGGTATTTTATTTCTATATAAAACGTCGTACTCGAAAAATAGTAGTAGTAAAAAATTTACCAGGAGGAACATATGAAGAAAAAAACACTAAGTCTACTCTTAGCCAGCGTATTATTCAGCAACGTCTTGCCTTTAACGACCTTTGCGGAAGAAGTGCAACAGACACCGCTAGAATCTAGTGAACAGGCGCAAGAAGTAGAAGCAAGTACAAGTGAATCGATCACAGAAGAAGCGCCTAGTCAGGAAACCGCACCGTCTACAGAAACAACAAAAGACAGTCAACCGACAGAAACGACCGAATCAAGTGCTGAAACCATTCCTTCAGAAAACCCTACACCTGAAGGAGTGGCAACACCGCCAACTGAAGTTGTTCAGGAAGAACCACTAGTAAACGAAGTGACCATTCCCGTGGAATCAGCTTCTATTCATTTTGAAAAAAATACGACCACAGAAGAATTTATCGCTCGTATTGGTGAGCAAGCTCGTTCTGTAGGGCAAGAAAACGACCTATTCGCTTCGGTTATGCTCGCCCAGGCAATCCTTGAATCAGGATCAGGTGGTAGCGAGTTATCCCAGGAACCTTACAACAATTTATTCGGTATCAAAGGTGATTACGAAGGGCAATTCGTAACGTTTGGCACGCAAGAAGACGACGGATCAGGAAACCTATATCAAGTTCAAGCAGCATTTAGAAAATATCCGACTATCAAAGAGTCTCTGGAGGACTATTCTAAGCTTCTTACAGACGGAATAGACGGTGTGCCATTGATTTATCAAGGTACATGGAAAAGCCTTTCAGATAGCTATAAAAATGCTACAGAAGCACTAACAGGAACGTATGCGACCGATATTCTTTATGGTGAGAAATTAAATGGGTTGATCGAGACATACAACCTCACACAGTACGACCATGAAAAAGGTGAAATCGTCGCTGGTGGTGATTTTGAACCATATAACAATGTCAATTATGATACAGGAAATAGTTATGCCTGGGGGAATTGCACACAATACGTTTACAACCGCATTACTCAACTAGGTGGCCATGTAGATCTGAATATGGGTAACGGTCAAGATTGGGGCAGCACAGGTGTTTTAAGAGGGTTTGAAGTGTCTAATACACCCAAAGCCGGCACAGCTGTTTCATTTGCACCAGGGGTTTTAGGTGCAGATCAAACTTACGGACATGTTGCATTTGTAGAACACGTTTATGAAGACGGTTCTATTCTGATTTCTGAAATGAATGCACAGGGTTTAAATGTTGTTTCTACACGTACAATCTTAGCGGAGTATGTGGGTATGCTGACGTATGTTACACCAAAGTAAAAGAAGGAAGGGAAAATCATGTCAAAGCTGCTATTAACTGAAGAATATCCACGACAACAAAATATAGGGACAGCGCTATCTACATTTATTGACCGAATTTCTCAATTCTATGGTGGTCATATAAATGTGATCGATCGAAAACCAATCAGTCACACAGAATACTTTTATGTAGAAATTTTACTGTTTTCAAATGGTATTCAAGTGAAAGCGACGTTGCAGCGTGATCCTGAAACATTTGAAATTACGGCGACTGCCCACAGAGAACCAAATTACAACTATCTTTCCCAAATTAACGACGAAGAATTTGATTTTTTGTGTCATTTGGCCATTTTACGAATGGCAGAATTACGGCCGCTTCCAGGTATGGAACGATCGCTTGAAGAATACGAACAACAAGAAGCTGAATTGCTGAACGTTTTAGTTCGTAAATTGATGATTGTTACAGGACAAGCAAGTGAATCAGTATCGATAAGTAGGTGATTTTTTAGTGGAAGATCTATTTTCTATGTGTGTTTTTTTGGCATTTCCAATCTTATTTATTTGGATGACTAGCTTAGAGAAAAAGGAATTAAGCTACTTATTAAATCCAAAAAACGAACGAGAGATTGTCAAACAAACGTACTACGATGCTTCATGTAGAAAAGATTACTTAAAAAAACTAAGAAAAATGCAAAGCGAATTAAGAGCAGAAGAAAAATTAAATCGAACGAAGAAAACTATTTTTATTAGACTATATCCTAGTAATACAGATCTACAATACGTTGAGCGATTGATTGAAAAAATCACAAATGATTTTTATGTGAATGAATTAAAAAAAATGACAGAAAAAGAGCAGCGTTTAGATAATTGGGATCAATTTTAACGAGTAGTGGAGGTGGTAGAAACACATGAAAAAAGCAAAATGGGGCTGTATGTTGTTTCCAATAATTTTGCTGTTGGGTGTTCTTTTTTTTCTTATCGTGCTTGTTGGTGGTGAGCCAAAAAGTGAATCTGGTTGTATTCAATCAAATTGGGACAATCCAGACGATGGAAAAACAGTACCAGCTTCCATAGAAGAATTTGTAAAAAGTCATAGGGAAGCCTATATTCTATCCTGGAAAGCAGGTGGCTTTTTACCTTCTGCAAGTATCGCTCAAACAATGGTTGAAAATGGGTTTAATTTTACGAATCCTTCAGGAACTTCATTTTGGCAGGCACACAATATGGGCGGTGTGAAAACGTCCAGAAAGGAAGATTTTCCAATTACATTAGGTGTTTTTGGAGAAGATTCTGTCGATATTACTGGAACAAAGCCAGGTACTAACGTTGGAGATAACACAGGTGGTGCTTACACATGGTTTAAAGACTACAATGCAGGCATTGTGGGAAAAGCGGAATTTATGGCACACCAAACTCTCTATACTAGAGCTATAAACAACACTGATGGTGTTAGTGCTTTGACTGCTATTTTCGAGGGAGGTTGGGCAACTGATCCATCATATCTTATGAAGCTTCTTGCAACATACAGCAGTTTAGGAACTCAATTTCAATGGTTGGACAAAGAAGCAATCTTAAAGTATGGGTCAACACCCTATCAAGGGAAAAATGATCTTGATGAAGGCACTGTAAACGTTCCAAAAGGTGAAGAGAGCGATTCTTCAGATTGTGTTAAAACGTCAGATACAGCAGGGCAAGTAACAGGTGAAAATTCAGCGCCTACGTTGGAAGTACCAAAAGAATATCAAGGAAAATTGACACTACCACCACCGGATAGCAAAGATTATTCAGGTAATAGTTATCCATTTGGCGAGTGTACTTGGGGTGCATACAACAGAATGGCTCAAATCGGCAATCGTATTGAATGGTTTTCAGGTGATAGTGGACATGGTGGTGCATGGGGGGCAAGTGCTCGTTCGGCTGGTTATACTGTTGTCAAAGGTGAACCAAAAGTCGGTTGGGCAGCTTGTTTTCAAGGTGGTGTCGCTGGATCACTTCCACCTTATGGACACATTGCAGTTGTCGAATACGTCAATTCTGATGGCAGTATTCTAGTGAGCGAAACGAATGTAATCAACATGGGTTCAGGTACTCGATCATGGAGAGTGCTAGACAAAGGTATTGTTTCTCAACTTGAATTTATCCAAGGAAAGGGAGGATAAAATGCTATACAAAAAAATAGGAACTTTAACAGTATTGACTATGATACTTCTAGTAATTAGTGGTTTAGTAGCTTACATGTATTTATCTGAATTTAGTGAAAATGATTCAAAAAAAATAGAAAAGTTACAAAAAGAAAATAAGCAGCTTAAAAAGAAAGAAAGTGAGGTAGCAGAATTGACGGATCAACTTTCACAACAGGTAGACACTCTGTACACAGAGAAAAACGGCACAGCGAATGACGACCTTACAACAGCTGCAAAAGAGTTATTTTCAACAGTCTTTGATTATTGTACAGAACGTGAAGAGGACAACGTGAAAGCAAGGAAAGATAAAGCGTTAGAATTAGGCACTAAAAAAGCAGTTGACGGGTTGTTTCCAAAAGATGCAGCTTCCAGTAATCCTTCAGTTAAAACAACTTCACACCTGAAGGGAGATCCAGAAGTGTATCTTATGCCGTCAAATGACAAACAATTAACTGCTTTAGTTGTTGTTCACTATGCAGTATCTATAGCAGGGAGTGAGGATCAACCAGGAACATTTATGTATAAAGTAAAATTTGATTCAACGGAAAATCAGTTTACCAGCGTTGAAAATGCTGGTGTAATCAATATTCAATAATCGTCAAAAAAGCAATGGTCCAAATTAGCTTTTTTTAAAGTAGAAATTCTTCACAAAAGCTTTAGTGTAGCTGTTTGAGAAGTGGTCCCAAACTGCTAAAAAAATACATAAAAAGAGTAACTGTTCCAGCGTAGCGAACCGTTACTTTTTTTATGTATTCCAAATCGGCACGTCACTAGCCGATTACTTATTTTTACCTGGAGGTGAAATTTATTTGTATATCGTATTTACTGCTGATCCTAGTGGATCACTTCCCTTAAATAAGAAAATTTCATTGTCTTCAGTTAATGAAATTTTGCGACAACTGAATCAAAATTTATTAGATGCGGATCAGGAAGCAAGGATTTCGTATAACTTGCTATCTAATGAGGAAGAATGTGTATATAGTTCTTCAGCTATGTTGCCAGACCCTCGTTTTTCCTTACTTCAAACGATTCAAGAAGAGTTTGAGGTTGATTGGGATTCGGACAAGGAAGTATTTTTACAAATGCTGAAGACAGAATTTGAACGACCAGAACAGAAAAAAATGAAGAGAAAAGTATCTTCTAAGTCACTTGATAAAAATAAACTCGATAAGATATTGCCACTCGTTATTATGGTAGTTGCTTTTCTATTCATAAATTTTGCGCTGTCAAACACGCGATCTGAACTTTCAAAAATCGAAAAAAGAATTGAAAGTTCAGAAGTCGAAGAAATCCCTACGAATAAAATTGATGCTTTTTCTCGATACTTCCTTTCAAATTATTTTAATCAAGCCAAAACAGATAAGAGCTACCAAGAAACTTTAAAAGCCTATGTTTCTGAAGATCAACTGAAGAGGTTTGAAGGAAGCAATCAACAATTAAAATCTAGTCTTTTATGGGAGATCACACAAGATAATAAGGAGTATTCTGTTTCTTACATCGTCAGCTTGAAAGAAGACGATCAGTCAAAAACAAAGAAAATATCTTTTGCTTTATCTGAAGATAAAGACAAGACATACAAAGTAAAAGAAGTACCAAAATTAGAAGATTTTACTATGATATTAAACTTAACGGAGGAATAAAATGATGAAAAAACTTATTGTAATTGGACTATGTGGAACAGTATTACTTGCTACAAATTCAGGATTGGTAGCGGAAGCAAGCGAGCAAGATCAGGAAGCAACACAAGAAAATGTACAACAAATTCCGTATGTATCATTGGAGCATGCGGTGACTTTTGATGATGTTATTGATCCAGGTGAGCCGGTAGATCCGACCGAACCAGTAGATCCTACTGATCCTGTTGATCCAATAGATCCAACGGAACCAGTAGAGCCAACAGAGCCAACAGAGCCAACAGAGCCAACAGAGCCGACAGAGCCAACAGAGCCAACAGAACCGACAGAGCCTACAGAACCAACGGAACCGACAGAACCAGAAAAACCAACGGAACCGACAGAACCAGAAAAACCAACGAAACCAACGGAACCTGAGAAGCCAGTAAAGCCAACACAGCCTACAGAATCTGTAAAACCAGTAGAACCAATTGACACAACACCAAGTCCACAACAACCAGTTCACACAGAAGGTGGCCAAACGATTATCGGTGTAGATAATGGAAATCCAATCATACAAGAAGCAGACGGAACAACTAAAACCGTTACACCAGAATCGATTGGGGCAACGAAACAAGCAGACGGATCACTTTTACTAAAAGATTCTTCAGGAAAAACAAAAGTTTTGCCAAAAATGGGTGAAATTGATCGTGCAATGCTATCTGTTTCAGGTGGCTTACTAGCAACACTAGCAAGCATTTTCCTAGCAAGAAGAAAAAGAAGCTAAAAACCAACAAAAAGGAAGTGAACAGACACAAACGTTGTGTCGCAATGAATGAATGAGAAACCCTATTTCAATCCGAGCGCCTTGAAAGGAAAACCGCTTAAAAAAGCGAGTAAATTCAAAAAGAAAAAGGGCAACTATGAAAAAAATCCCGTCCGTATGTTGATATGGGGAGCGATCCTTGCCTTTATTTTGAGTGGATTGTTAGCGGTAAAGAATTCAAACACCGCTATTAAGGAAGTACACACCTACAAAGAGCGTATCAGCAAGCTAGAATCAACTCTAGAAAAGGTAAGCCAGCAACAGCTGTTAAACCTTCCGGAGACGAACGCTGCATTAAAACGATTCTTAACGTTGTATTTTACTATTCCGATTGAACGAAGTAAACAGGACGAACGAGAACGTAGCCTTCAGGGCTATAACAACTCGTTAAGCTTTCGTTTAGTTAATCAGCCAAAAGAAAGTCAAGTTGTTTCAATATTAGAGAATTACGGGTATCAGGAACGTAACGGGGTTACAGAAGCCACTTTTTATTTAAAAACAAAAGCCGAAAACGGACAGGAAAACGAATCATTTGTTACTGTCCGTTTTTCGCAGTCTAAAAAAGGGTACACAATCCATTCGCTACCTAATCAGTTAGCCTATGCTCCAGAAAAATGGATCGCACATGATAAAGCAAAAACAACAGCTGTACCGAACCAACCTCTGGATGATAAAAAGGCTGTATCAGAAGTGAAAACCTTTGTTGTACAGTTCTTGAAAGAGTATCAAGAAAACAATCAGGAAAACTTACGTTACTTAATGAAGGACGTACAGGGGTTACCGAAAGGCTGGACAATCCACTCTAAAGAGTTAGCGATTTACGGAGAAAGTAAAAATCCAGTTGTTACAACGACCCTACAGCTGACACAAGAAAAAACAGACATTGTGTTGAGTGAGACAATCCAGCTACATTTAACAACCACGGAAGACGGAAAATATTTCATAAACGAAATGACATACGAATAGAGGTGAGAAACAAATGTTCAAATTATATGTAATGGAAAGCTTTGTACTGGCAAATTTACCCGATTTTGTCAACGTAAAAAATTGGGGACAAGAACAAGGAGAAGCCCTTCTTATTCTTGCGATGATTGGATTTGCTATTTACTTAGCCTTTAAAAGAGAATGGGGCGCAATGATTGGAATGGTATTCCTTGTGGCTTTAATGATTAACATAATCAAAAAACCTGATGAAACAATTATTCAATGGGTACAAGGTATCATCGATAAACTGATGGGAACAGGAGCAGGGGGAGGTTCTGCGTAATGGCACTTACAAAAGACCAACGAAAAACCGTTACTTACACCAGCCTTATGACTGCACCAGTTGCGATTCGAGTGAGCATACCAAGCATGAAAGCTGGAAAAAAGAAGATTACGCTACCCTGGTTAATTAACTTTCGATCTTTGACAATCTACGGGATTTGTTTTGTAGTGATACGATATCTTTTTGGATCGATCATTCAATTTGCAGGGAACTTATTATCTTTAGCTGATATTGCATTGTCTTTGGTTTTACCTTATTTACTAATGAGACTTGTTTTAGCAACCAACACAGACGGAAAACCTATCGAGCGTTATTTGCTCGATACGGTTTTCTTCTTTTTTAAGGCAATTTTACCAAACAAAGAAGTATACAAAGGGAACTACCAGAAAAAGCAAAAAGATACCGTCGTTTATATAACGAAGAAAGGAGGGTATTTATGAGTGTATTTTCCGAGCTATCACTAGCTAAAATTATAGCTAAAATACGGCCAAAGAAAGTAGTAAAATTTCAGTTTCCAGTCAATCACTACTACGATAATCTATTATTAACTCCTAAAAACGACGTATGGGCTTATTATCGCATTGGTAATACAGATTTGAATTTGCAGGATTCAGAAAAGGTAGAGGACCACAAATACAATTTTAGGCACACAATGGAAGAAATCGGGAAAAAATACAAGGGGTTTGATTTATCGCTTTATCCTTTAGACCTTGAAATGCAAGAGCAGTTCGAGGAATTAGAACCAGATTTTAATCAAGAAACCCCTGATGTTTCAGAATATTACACCGAAAAACTAATACAAACATTTGAAGCGATGTACGGTCATTTGAACCGTCCACGCTTTGTTTTAGGGGTACGGATACGAGAATACAATCATGTTACTTCTCGATTTGAGAGTGTTACAGGTGGCTTAGAGGAAGTCAAAGAAACAATTTTTGATGCTTTGGGTGGAACATCTAAAGATAAGGACGAAGAACTAAAGAAGTTTAAGTCCAAAGAAGAAGAACTGTTTCAAGAGTTGAGTTCCTTAAAAGCTAGTCGAATGACAACAGAAGAAACGGCGTATCAACTGAAGTTCAATTTCTTACGAAATAGTAAACATAATCGTTTTGACGAGCAACGCACACAATCAATCGACGAGATTACAGAAGCGATTTTAACACCAAATGAGCGAAAGGGTGTTATGGGGATTGAAACCGAATATGGCAAGCATTACGTCAGTTTTCTACCCATTTCTAAATTGCCAGACTATACATTATATAGCCGTCTCTACTATAGAGCGCAAAGCTTCCCTTTTGGATGTGAGTTTCATGTAAAGGGCAAAGGATTACCTAGTAATGGCTTAATGGGCGTTCGTACGTCTGTAACCAATAAAAAGAAAAACTTCAAAGTTGATGTGAAAGAAACAATGAGCTTAGGTGACAAAGCAAGTGTAAACTTAGCTAAAAATATGAAGAAAACAGAACTAATCGAAGAAGATCTTGACGAAGAATTAACCATTTACCAATGGTTAGGTTGTTTTGCTGTTTACGGTGATACAGCCCAGGAATGCGTACAGCGTTCACGCCTGGTTCGTAAATACTTTAGAAAACTAGATATACGTGTAGAAGCACCATTAAGCGATCAGCTTCAGTTATTCCAAGCGTTGACACAAGGAGAAATCAAAGGAACGAAATATTGGCAGCAAACAACCAATATTTACGGTATTTCAGAATTTCTATTTGGGGTAACAAATGAACTAGGGAATCGAGTAGGGTTTCCTATCGGAATTCAGACTGAAGGAAACAGAGTTATTTCGAGAGAAAAGGCTGTAAAATCGTCAAGAAAACTCGTTCGGTTAAATTTCATGGCAACGAATCAAAACGTTGCAGGATCGTCTTCTAGCCCACATATTCATATCACAGGAATTACTGGTGGGGGAAAGACGTTCCTCATGCTGCTTATGTTCTACATTACTAATTTGTTCAATATACAGTCCATGTTTTTTGATCCAAAAGTAAAGCTGAAGGAAATAAGAGACGTTTTACTGAATGACGAGGAATTTATAAAAAAATATCCTTATTTTGCTAAAATGTGGCACAATTTCCGATTTATCACGCTAAGTATCAAAGATAAAAGCAACTATGGAATCCTTGATCCAATCGTTTTTTTACCACCCAATGAAGCGAAAGAAGTAGCTGAAGGAATCTTGTACCAAATTTATGATATTGATAAAAATGACGATATCCGCCTAGAAGTAGTAGATATGCTGAACACGTTAATTGAAGAACGCAGCAAAGGTAAAAAAGTTGGACTACGCCATTTAATCGATCGTTTGAAAGTAAACGAAATTCCTGAAGTAAGGAAGTTTGCTCAAATATTAGCTCAAGAAGTCCAAAATTCATTATTAGAGTTGGCTTTTAGTGATGGAAGTAGTAGTAAGATTCAATTTGACAAACGATCTGTCGTGTTGTCTGTTGAAGGACTAACCCTACCAGAACCAACGAAAAGCCAACAGGATTACGAGAAACACGAGAAAAAGAGTCTAGCGATTATGCTTTGTGTTGGTAAATACATTGAACTTTTCGGACGAGTAGACGACACAGCCTACACTTACGAATTTTTCGATGAAGCCTGGACAATGACTCGAAGTGCAATAGGTAAAAAAATCATTAACCGAATTAAGAAGGTTGGCCGTTCACAGTGTAATGCGTGTGTGTTTGGTACGCAGTCAGTTGCGGATATTCACACGGACGATACACAAGGGCAAGTCGGACTATTATTTGCTTTTGATGAAGATTCTGAACGTCCAGAGATCCTAAAAGAGATTGGAATGGAAGTCACACCATCAAATATTGAACTACTTAAAAACTTGCAACAAGGGCAATGTATCATGAGAGATCCATATCAGCGTACTGGTAAATTAACGGTTCACAGCTGGTTCCCAGAGTGGACAATGGCCAATAAAACAGTTGATCGCACAGCAAGTGGAAATATGGAAGAAAAATACGCATCGTAGGAGGAAAATTTCAATGAAAAAAAGAACCGTAGTTATTGGCTTACTGGTTTGTCTCATTGTTTTTTTTGGTCTAGGTGTTACGCTTGCTGTAGCTGATGGGATTAAGATTGAAACAATCAGTGATCTTATTAGTTCTCGTTATCCTTTGGAAAATTACCGCAGCTACAGTCTTTCAAAAAGTGGGTTTCTATCTTTAATGACAGGAGGTCCTTATGTACAAGCTTTGGCTGGTATGGGAAATTTTCTCTTTGAAGTCACAAAATTTATCTGGGAGTTTTTTGATTATGCAGTAAAAGAACTGTATACCATGAATTTACTAGACAAATTAAATGATATAATCGGCAGCTTAACAGGGAATATGTGGGAAAATTTTAAAACAAACTATGTAGGTTTGATCCTAATATTTTCAATTTTGTATATTGGACGTACCTTTATCTTAGAAAGTCCTAAAACAGCAGTTCTACAGTTTGCAAAGATTTTTCTTGTATTGATTGTTTCAGGAATTTGGTTTCCGAGAAGCAACGAATACATGTCAAGAATGAATGATTATTCGTTCTTGATCCAGGCTGAAATTATTTCAGTTGCTGGACAATCAGACGAAACCAGCGCTTTATCGCCCACGACTGAAAAAGACGGCCATGCGGTCGTCGATGCTAAAACGAGCAATGAGCGAGCAACGAACGTTATACGTAATGAGTTGTTCAAGCAAGTAGTATACAATCCGTTTCTACTTCTGAATTATCGAACAACTGAAAAAGATAAAATCAATGATTTATACAAGGATATTAAAAATGAAGATATTCCGAAAGGTAACGATGGAGAGTATCTGTTAAGTAAAGATTTTGGAAATCTTGACGATGATACAAAGATCAAACGCATGGAGGAACTGTCAGAAACAAACAAGACATTGACCAGTGATTCAGTAGAATACAAACTAATTATTTCCTTAATTTCTGTTGCTGGTGTGTTCCTCTACGGAATACCGATCACAGTTATTTCAGGACTTAATTTGATCTTGCAGCTGCTTGCAGTGGTCTACAGCTACATTCTTCCAATAATTGCGTTAATAAGCTTAATTCCTAAGTACAACAATGCTTTATTAAGTAATTTGATGAATATTGCTAAAATATTCATGGGAAAAGGATTCATAGGCCTGTTAGTATTGTTGTTTTCGTTGGTGAACTTGACAATAGATTTGCTTATTCCACCGTCCGATGTTATTTCAGCTGTCATGAATACATTCGTGAAAGGGATCATTTATTGGTTAGCATGGAAATACAAAGATAAGATTGTACGTGCTGTTGTTAATGCATTAACCCAACGTAATGGTTCTAACAACTTCAATTTTGATATGAAGCAGTTTAACGAAGGAATGAACGATTTTGCCAATGGTGAAATGACACCATCGTTAGATCTTGCCAAAAATGTTGATGACATGCAGGACTTAGCTATAGACGTAGGTTTGAATGCGGCAACAAGCGGTATGTATGGTGCTGCTTCAGAAGTAGCAGATGCTAGTGAGGTAGTAGGAGATATTGAGGATCAAGAAGTTCCAGCCCAAGGAAATAATGAGAATGAGGTAGAAGGTGAATTTACTGAAATACCTGATGGAGAAATGACCACTATTCCAAACGATTCTACAATTGGAGTAGAGGACATAGACGTGGGAATTCCTGAAGTTGGCGACTTAGGATTGGACGTTGTGACTTCAGCTGAAGACGGAACAACTGGAGAAGAAGGTGTGACAGGTGATGCACATAGGCGTGACCAGTCACAAGCTGATGATGGACAACCTGGAAGCAGTCAGACGAGCGGAAATACAGATCCTGCTCAGCTTATCGCTCAACAAATTCAAATCCTTCACAGCCAACCAATTAACCAAACATTCAATCACCAAGAAAATAATCAAGAAGCAAATATCGAGAACAACATGAACAACTATCGTATCGAGAAACACACACACAAGAACGAGTTTCAACAGAAGTTACGTGTGTTAAGAAGTGCATAAAAACACTTTTTTAAATAACGAATTTTGAGACATTACACGGGTGTTAGTGTGTGTGTGAAAGTCTCCTTAAAAGATTGATAAAACGGACATTACACGTGTGACTTGCTGTGTAATGTCTTTTTTATTTGATAACGAAAAACAGAAAACTAGTCACAAGGTCACTCACCACACATCACACGGTGTGTGTGACTAACTAGGTAAACCACAAGGGGGTGTGTGAAAGTGTGTGATCGTTATACCGCAACAGAAATCGCAGAAAAATTAGACATTCACATAAATACTGCATACAAACATTTGAAGCGATTAGACATAAAAGGAACAAAAGAAGGGAACAAAAAATATTATTCTTTAGCTGATTTTGAAACAGTGCAAATGGCCGTCTTAGATAATGCTGCTGCACCTAAAAAAGAAGAATCTGAAGAAAAGCACGAGGTTACTTTGAGTGAACCGAACAATCAGATCATTCATGAAGCAGTGACTTCAGCACTTAATCAACAAAAAAAAGTATATGAAAATGAACGTATTCAGGAACTAGAACAACTACTTAGTGAAGCACTGGAAAGAGAGCAGAAGCTGGAGCAACTATTACACCAGCAGCAACATTTACATTTAAACAATCAAAAAGAGCAAACAAAAGAAGTAAGTGAGACGGTAGAAGAAGCACCAGTAAAACAGCTGCCGCCTTTGATTATTGATGAATCACTATTTGAAAATGACGAGGAAGCCACCAGAACATCGTGGTGGCACTTTTGGAAAAAATAACACGAAGTTCAAAAGAACAAAAAAATCTTGTTAAAACGTCCCACAAGGTTCACTGTGTGACTAACAAGAGAGAACCACAACCGAATGAACGACCGATACCACGACCTATTGATAGGTTGCAAGGGCGCCGTTTTTGGCTTGATTTTACAACAATTCTAATGTGTGCCTGCTCGAGACTTCTCTCCCCCGACGTAAACTAACGGGAGAGAGAAGTCTCGAGCAGGCACACAAAGAATAAGTAAGTAAAATAAAGCCAAAAACTAAAATAGATAATAACAAGAAATATAATAATAAGAGAGGAGATAAGAGAGAAGGTCAAGGTCAAAAGAAAAGGTCAAGGTCAAAAGAAAGGTCAAGGTCAAAAGAAAGGTCAAAAGAAGGGTCAAAAGAAAGGTCAAAAGAAAGGTCAAAAGAAAGATCAAAAGAAAGATCAAAAGAAAGATCAAAAGAAAAGAGAAAACCTTTCTTTTTCTTGAAAGAAAAAGAAACAAAAAAAACTTTAAAATTCAGCCCCCCGCCCCCACTCATGGGGGAGCAACCCCACCGCCTGCGCCCCAAGACTTGGGGCTGTCGAAGGGAGAAAAGGAGCCTTTATGAAAGAAACAGACAAAACGTATCAACTATTGCAGTTGTTAGATCGATACGGAATTATGACACGTATACAAATAATCGATCGCCTAACGATCACTGAAAAAAATTTACGGTTATCATTGCAAAAATTAGAAAAATTAGGATTTATCAAAACATTTAAAGAGACGTCCAAATATGCCCACTATATCACCACCAAAGGCAGTGAGTATATAGGCTTGTTGAATTTTGGATATGTCCAGGGCGATAAGCAACCAAATCTAGCTACATTGCGGCATAACCTCATGATGAACGATGCAATAGTTGAAAGCATTCAACTTTTGCGGAAAACATATCCAGACAATGAATTGATGATCGTAACAGAACGTGAAATTTTAGCTGAAAAGTATTTAGATTTAAATCAGCAATATAGGGGCAAGTGGTTAAGACGGGAAAAAGCTGTTGTACGTCATAAAATACCAGATTTTTATTTGTTGATTACGATTGATGATGAAATACTACGCATTTCATACGAATTAGAATTAACCCGAAAATCACGTCATGCCCTGGAAACAAAATTAAGATGGTATGCAGATCAAAAAAAACATGGCTGGATCACACAAGTTTGTTACGTGTATGATGATGAGCGTATTTCTGATTATGTCGCAGTCAACGCAAGCAAATTAAATCTATCCATTCAATTCTACAGGATGGGAAGCATTCAGACCAGAAGTAAGGGAGATTGATATGAGAGAAGAAGAGAAACTGGATTTTTTGGGAATAGATAAAGAAAGTCCTCAAACTAAAAATGAAATGGGGTTAGTTTTCGGCTTTGCTGTAGCTGGTGCAGGAACACTGTTCTTTTTATTGCCTGTATTCATTCTTACGCTACTACTTGCTTATTTTTTACACCGAAAATTTCCTCTAAAAATAGAATGGCTTCTATTTTTCGGGTTCACAATACCATTAGCTTTAGGAATCATGGAATTTGGCTATCAACCGCTATTACAGTTTGGGGTCATATGGCAAGGAATAATTCCAAAAGCTGTATTATTTTTTGAAAACTTTGTACAGGACGGCCAACCATTTCAGTTAACGTCTCAAAGTTACATTCTAGGATCTCTATTGACTGGTAGTTTAACTAGTCTTTTTTTATTGTTATCAAGAAGGCTTAAAAAGACCTGGTTAACTAAAGAAAAAGAGCAAAAGAAAACAGACTATGTAGAGAGTGATAAATTTAAGAAGTTTTTTAAACAAAAAGATCCCATTTTAGAAAAAGAACAAGAAAAATACCGTCAATCTGATAACAAACGTGTCTACATTGGCATGAGTATAAAGAAAATAAATGAGTATCTAGATATTAAAAACTTTTTCACGCATTGTTTGATACAAGGAACAACAGGCAGCGGTAAAACAACATTAATGTATGCCATTTTAGAAGGAGCATTACGTCAAGGGCTAGGTGGTATCTTCATTGATGGAAAAGGTGATGTCAACACTGAACGTGATCTACAGAAATTGGCCGATGCTTATGGGAAAAAACTTGTTGTTTTTTCTGAACGAAGTAAGATTCACTACAACCCTGTAAAATATGGAAAACCTACAGCTGTTAAAGACCGTTTAATGGCCGTTATGGACTGGAGCGAATCGTTTTACGAAAAAGAAAGTGAAAATATGCTTCAAATGATTATTTCTTTTATTCAAGAATATATCGGCATAGAAAACTCAAGAACTAACGATGAACGTTCACCAAGTCAGGGAAAACGGTTAAAAATGGATTTAGAAACAATTCATCGATTTTTAGATTTGAACGAAATTGCAAACTATTTATTCCTGGAGCAAGCAGAAGAATATATCGCAGATTGTGACAAAGCCAAAGATAAAAAAGCGACAGGTAAAACATTGACACAAAAAGACCTACCCCTTGCAGGACAAGAAGATTCAGTACATGGGAAATACATTAAATATTTTTTCAAACTAGACGAATTGACCTACAGCGATCTTGAAGAAATTCAAGAAATGAAGGGTGAAACAGTTAAACTGATCCGTGGATTGAGAACGCAATTAGAATTACTGATCTATTCAGATTTTGGGAATAAGTTTGTAGAATCAGAAGATCCTGATTTGAATTTAGATATTTTGAATGAAATTCGACAAGGACACATTGTTCTATTGGCATTCAGTGCAACAACTTATTCCAGCTTCATTCAAATTTTAGGCCGCTTTGTTGTGGGGGACGTCGGTTTTTGTGTGGCGCAGCTGCATAATAGTGATCCGAACTTTAAAGGAGCATTAGGCCTATTTGATGAATTTGGAAGCTATGCGAATGAACGTATTCTTACAATTCTATCACAGGCTAGAAGTGCCTTGTTAGGTGCAGTTCTAGGGATTCAATCGATCTCTGATTTAGTAACACCATTTCAGGATCTAACAGGCCGAATCATTGATAATGTGAATTTGTTCTTCTTAGGCAGAACAAATTACGCACCGAATGCTGAAATGAGTGCTAAAACAGTTGGTACGTATAAAGATATTGACAGAACAGTTATGACCGAGAACCAGGGCGGCTTACTCTCACGGATTGAAACAAAGGGAGAACGTGGAACCGTCAGAAACGTGCGTAAATTCTGGTTTGAACCCGATGAAGTCAAAGACTTACCAAATTACACCTTTTACATGAATGACAAGACCAGGAACACGCTAGAGCCATACAAAGAAAAAGTATTCATTAGAAATACCATGCAGGGCTTATAAACAAAGGTCAAAAGAAAAATCAAAACAAAAGGTCAAAACCGAACACTAGATAAATCTAGTGTTTATTTTTGTCAAACCCAATCATTCGTTCCTTCTCTATCGCTTTTTTACGTTCCAATTTCGATAGGCTGTAAAGTTCATTTGCTGAAGGGCGGTTATAGCCCATTTTTTTCGATTTGAAAAGGGTATATAAACGAGCAAGCTCGCCCTTTTCAAATCAAAAAAAACAGGCTAGGACATAACCACAGCAAACGACCTAACAGCCTAAACGAAATAGGAACTAACTAAAAAAAAGGAAGTGAGTAGTCTCTCATTCAATGACAAAAATTGAAAATCAAAAGATTCCAGCTTCACTCCCAAAACGCCTGCCGAAATAGGTTTCAAAAACATAAAAAAGCGAAAGAAGGAACGAAAAATGACAAAGTATATTAACGATGTATCAACTTTAGAAGAATTGAAGAAAGTTTACAAAAAATTAGCTTTTCAGCACCACCCAGACCGTGGGGGCGATGAAGAAGTAATGAAAAAAATCAACAATGAGTATGACGAACTTTTTGAACAACTGAAAAATACTCATAAAGATAAAGATGGTGAATTCTACACTAAAGAAACAAAAGAAACACCTGAAGAATTCCGTCAACTGATCTATCAACTTTTAGCCTTAGAAATGGTTAGCGTTTCTGTTGAAATCATCGGCTCGTTTATATGGGTTTCAGGCAATACTAAGCCTTACAAGGATCAACTAAAAGAACTAGGTTTACGCTGGAGCAGTAAAAAATTATCATGGTACAAATCGCCTGAAGGGTACAAACGTTACGGCAAAAAAAATTATGGCATGAATGAGATTCGTCAAATGTACGGATCACAACGAGTAAATGAAGAAAAAAAACAGAAGCTGGTTACAAACTAGCTTGTAGAAAGGAGTTAGCAACATGAACGAACAAGTAATATGTGGGTTATGGTCGGCAAGTGAATCACTTGCCAACCGTACTCCACTGAATAAACAGGAATCAGAAGCCGTAAGTTACCTTCTTAAACAGTTACTAGGTGATTTGATCCCAACAGTGCGAGAGTACAAAAACTGTCAAGAAGCTGTTAAAAACATGAAAAAATGTACCACTCTTGAACAAAAGCAACACTTTGAGCCAACTATTGTAAAGTATGAACAAAAATATTCATTAATTAAAAAATAGAAAAGAGGAATTAACATGATGAACATTAGCTTAGTAGGAAGATTAACAAAACAAGTAGAACTGAAAAAATTTCCGAGCGAAAAGGGTGAGACAATTATATCTAATGGAACAATTGCAGTAAAAAGAAAAAAATATAACAAGAGAAAAGGAGAACGTGAAACAACATTCATTAACTTTCAAGCATGGGGGAAAGATGCAAGTACATTGGCAGATTATACCGCTAAAGGATCACTAATTGAACTCACAGGAGATCTTATCAACAATAATTACACGGACAAAAACAAAATAGAGCGATACGAATTAGTTTTTGAGGTAGATAATTTAGAATTGCTTGAAACTAAAGCCGATACTGAAAGAAGACAGGCACAACAGCAGCAACAACCGAATTTAGATAGTCACCAGCCTACATTGTATGAACAGCAATATCAGCAACAAAACCAATATCAAGAAGCGTTTAACCGTGCAAGCGATCAACAAGAGGCAGGCAATCAGTATCAGCAGCAGCCTATTGATGGTATGAACCAATACGGCGGAAATACGTATCATCAATAAAATACGAGCTTTTGAAAAGAGAAAGGACAATGAAAAATGAGTCTTACAGCAAACAATGAACAAGTAAAAAATGATCTTAGAACGTGGGAAGAAGAACACCGAGGGCATACAGGATTGTTTGATGACGATTTGATGCAAATTGAAGAATTTACACAAGATCCAATGTTTAAGGATTTAACAGTATTTGAAAAAGAAACGATCAAATTGAATCTAGTACATTTTTTAACACAGGTTGTCTAAACAGTATAGGAAGGCTGCTTCAGTAGTCTTCCTATAAAACATAACTAAAGGGGGTAAAAAAAATGAATATTTTCTATTGTGAAGCTAGGTTATCCACGATCAAGAAAAAAAGTGATGCAGCCGAAATTTTAATACTACTTAGGGATCAAGAGTCTTCTATTCGTTATTTTGCTAAAGGGAGCACAACAAAAATAGAACCTTGTAAGAACAAAGGGCGAATGAATTCATTTGATTACACGCTAATTACGTCAAGCAATCCATTGTTAAATGTAACGGTTGTTTTATCTGAATCTGAAGCAATCGACCAGCTTTGGAAAGATAGAAAATACTATAACATGAAATCTCGTGATTAAAGGGAGAAGAATATGAGAAGAAAGTTTAAAAAATGGTGGCTGCTACTTTTAGCAGTCACCACCACTATAAGTGGGTGTGCAGGAGCGAATGAGCTAAAGATATTTATTAATGATACAGCACAAGAAATGGAAGAAACGTGGCACCAGAAGCAAACTTCAGCTACAGAAATACCATTAGAATATGATGGAAGTTATCAGGAAATTGTACTAAATGACAATATACCTAATTTTACCACCGATGACTTATCATTTTCATCTGGTGTGTGGCAAACCTTTTCAGATTTAGATTCACTGAACAGGGTAGGAGTAGCAAATGCTTTGATTGGATCTGAATCATTTCCAACTGAAAAAAGAGATCCAAGACTGACTGTAAAGCCGACTGGATGGAAACAACAGAGAACAGGACGAGGTTCAAATGATTGGTTATACAATCGTTCACATTTGATAGGGTTTCAAATGACAGGCGAAAATGATAACCCTAAAAACCTTATGACTGGTACAAGACAATTTAATGATCCTCACATGGTAAATTACGAAAATCAGATCATGGACTATATCAGACAAACAGGTAATCATGTCCGTTATCGAGTTACGCCACACTTCGTTGAAAATGAGCTGGTAGCAAGAGGAATACAGATTGAAGCTCAAGGAATAGAAAGTTCCGATTTCGCCTTTAACATTTATATATTCAACGTGCAAGATGGTTACACGATCGACTATATTACAGGACAAGCAACTAAAAATTAAAAGGGAGTGTTTACATGGTTTTACCAGTAGGAGATTTAAAAATAATTGAGTTAAGCGCAGATTATCAAGAGTTAAAAAAAGAAATCAGTGGATTGTCAAAATCAACATTTTCAACGAGTTTAAACTTTCTGAAAATTATTAAGCTCTATAAAAAAATGGATCAAGTATCTAATGCATTGATTCAAGAAAACGAAAAAAATGCTAGACTTTATTTTTCTGAAATGTCTGAACTCAATCAAAAGATAGCGCAAGATAATTCCAAAGAAAAAAGCGCGGATGAAGAAGAAGCGGAAGACTTTGGCAACTGTGAAGAATGTGGTTGTGAGTTGTCTTATTTGCCAAATGCTGGATGGGGTGTTGGTTATGTTTGCGCTTCTTGTGCAAGAGAGCTTAGAGGTGAAAATGAATACTAAAAATCATGAGCTAGAGAAAGCACAAACACTGTATTGTGAAAAAATCGGAATTAGAGATTCAAAACGGATAGGGGATCACATGATTTATTATGCGTCTTATCCTTCAGTCGGAAAGGATAAAGCGATCACCTACAAAGTGACGGTAAACCTTGAGAGATTTGAAGAAGTAGAACGTCAGCAATTAAAAAGATACTACAAAAAAGGAGAAATCAACAAGCGTTTATAATGCTTGTTGATTTCTCCTTATTTTAATATTAAGTGAATGATGCAGCATTGTAAATTTTAAAAAGGATCGTTCGTAAAATGGAAGAAAATTCTCCGACTGCAGCTGCGGATCTTCCAGGTTATTTTTTCTAAAAGCGAACAGTAAAAATTCCTGAAGCTGAAAATAGTTCGTCTTTTCAAAAAGGATCGATAGCTGCATGCATGAGATCAAAAAAAATGAAAAAAGTTCTTGATTAATTGTAAAAAACGCTTCACAAATAACCTTATATAATGTATAATTAATTTATACATTATATAAGGTTATTTGATTGGGAGTGATTAGTTGAATTTGAAAGAGTTAGGTATCATGACGTTTCCTGAAGCAAGTGAAAGATGGAATAAAGAACGTACTTATGTTTTGCAGCAATATAATAATTATCCTGAAAAGTTCCTTGAGGGAACTTTTACTAAGATAGGGAACGGAAAAGGAACGCAAATCATAAGTAGAGAAGGTATGGAGTATCTAACTGGTATGACGGAACAAGAAGCAAATAATGAAGTATGGAAAATAATTGTTTTGCAGGACTCTAATATTGTAAATGAAAAAATTGCTACTTCAGAAAAAAAAGCTTACTTACAATATTCAAAACTTGTACGAGATTACTTAGAATGGACAGGTGTTTCTATAAAAGATATTCCAAAGCTAACGTACTTAGATAAGGCTCAAAAGAATCGTGGAATCAAATTTGACTTTGGCACAGTTATTTACTATAAAAAAGAAAAATGAAGGAGGATGAATGATGAAAAGAATGTTAAGTGAGATTGAATCAGATTTCAATGAGATCAAAAATCAGAAAGGCTCATACAATAGGAATTTGGTACTCGTAGAATTAATGAATGAACTAGAAAAACATTACACAACAATGATGATTTATGAAACTGAAGAGCAGCTGCAAGCAGAATTAAAAAATAATGCTGCCATGAGATTATACAGGGAAATTTCTTTTGCTAGGACAGATGAGGACTAGTCTCAAAAAGGATAAGAAAGAAGGTTTGTAAAATGTTTGAACAAAACGAAAACTATGAGTTATTTCAATTTTTACGACTGTTTGAAGAACAAGAAAAAAACTATTCTGAAATGAATGAAGATGATGTTCAAGATACAAAAATTCGTATGAGGGAATTAAAAAAAGAAATCGAAAAAAGAGAATTATCTATTGAAAGCGGTAAGGCAGCATTGATAGATTTGGAAACAAATTTTAATGAAAACAACTATCTGTAAAATTAATTCCCAAAAAGGATCAGTAGGAGGTAAAGGAATGATTGATAGTAAAAATCAATGGAAAAGGTCACTAGTAGAGTTTTTACTCTTATTTGTTATTTATGAGGTAGTGTTACTTTTTGAAGTATTTGTAATAATAAAAATGATTGTTTTACAGGCGGTCAATCCTCCAATTATTGGATTTATGTTTGAGAATGTAAAAGAAGGTATACGCCAAATTAATTTCATAGATTTCTTGGATAATGGTAAAGGGTTATGCGTGCTGCTTACATTCTTTTCAACAGTTTTAGCTTTGGGATCGATGGATTAAAAGATTGATTCCCAATAACGATTGAAAAAGGGTAGTGAAATGATTTTTAAGCAAAGAAGTGAACAAGAGAAGCAAATTAAAAAAATTGAACGTGAATTATTGAAACTTAAACGTAAACGGGACTCTCTACAACCTAGAGTAAAAACTACTTTATTCTTTAAAAAAGAAGTAGAAGAAGTTGTCCCAGTATCTCAATATGAAGAAGTACAGAAAATAACTACTAAGATTACTGAATTAGAAGATAAATTAGTGGTTCTCAAAAAGGATCGGTAACTGTTCAATAAGGTATACTCTATTGAACAGTTAGGGAATGCCGAAAAATCAAGATTTCTACCTGTTCAATAGAGTTGTTCAAAATTAATAATGAAAAACACCATTTTTCGAGATTATGTTATAATAGAAAAGTAGAAAGTTTATGACGGTGGCAATTTCTCTATAAAGGGGGAATGCCTATGTTTTTCATTGTTTGCTTTTTCCCTAGAAGGGAGTAGCCTTGTCTGTTTATGAAGCATTAATGTTTGCGATAGCATTCGCAACGTTAATACTGAAGATCAGCAACAAAAACAATAAAAAATAGACCGTCATAACCTTTGGCTGGGTTGATGGTCTATTTTGCCTATATTACCTAAGCTACCGTCTTAAACGGGCTACATGAGGGCGTATGTCGAGTACGTCCTCTTTTCGTATTCAGTATAACAGAATTAAGCTAATAAATCCAGTGGAGGGCTATATATGTCAAAGATTGGTTATGCACGTGTCAGCAGCAAAGAACAGAACTTAGATCGGCAGCTGGTTGCGTTAGAGGGCGTTTCTAAGGTCTTTTCGGACAAGTTAAGCGGACAAGACACCAAACGGCCGCAATTAAAAGCGATGCTTGATTATATCCGAGACGGTGATATTGTCGTTGT